>JBAYAP010000056.1:0-8514 GCA_041669715.1 Acholeplasmataceae bacterium | reverse complement strand
TTGCTTCTAATAATGCATCTCTTCTCAATTTTTCTTTTGTAACTTCTTGTGCATCTGTAAATAAGTATTTTCTTGTTACAATCCCTATTCTAAGTGTCAATAGTGCGTTTGATACACCTTGTGTCACACTTGACATTAAAGGTTTAATCAAAGGTAATTCACTAATTGTATTAAAAGTAGATTGTGGAAGCATTTGCGTAATATCCATATCTTCTAAACCTTCAGCAATCAGTGCAGTTGTAAATACATTAATCGTTAATTTTGCTAATTTACTAAAAGAGGGTCTAAAACCACATAATTGTACAATTTCTTTAATCATTTTAATATTAACAACAATAACGGTAAAGAAATCTAGGCGACCATTTTGAGAAATAGCTGTTGAAATCATCACTGTTTTTGCATGTTTTTGGATAGTTTTATTAATTGTTTTTTTAATATCGTTATTAAACACATGATTTAATGCTTCTTTTAATTGATCATGATCTTTCATTGCAAGATTTAGCTTTTCAATAGAAGCTTCTTTTAATTGTCCAGTTTTTAATAATCTTTTAGCAACTCTTTTATAGAGTAAATAATTTTTATGTTGCTTAGTCTCTAAAGTGGTTTCAATTGAAAAAGATGGAGAAAAAACAATAATATGAATTGGTCTAATAATTAATGCATAGAC
This sequence comes from Acholeplasmataceae bacterium, assembly GCA_041669715.1. GTDB lineage: Bacteria > Bacillota_I > Bacilli_A > Acholeplasmatales > Acholeplasmataceae > WOFB19. The sequence continues at coordinate 7,847 of JBAYAP010000056.1, read as the reverse complement.
TAAAATAACGACAATCGCATAAAAAGCATAAGTCAAATAAGGAATCCCTTGTATTTGAACATTGGAAAGTCTATCACCGACATCTAACACACTACTTAATAGTATTAATATAAATAATATGATAAATCCTATAGCAGCTAAATACCAAAATACTTTCGTATTATCTTTTTTTTTCATACACTTCACCTCTAAAAGTATTATATCATCTTAGAATTAATCTTTATCTGTGAAAGTCATTTTTTGTGATTTCATCGAATAAAATTGTCCCTTTCCGATAATGATATGATCAATGATATCAATACCCATAATCTCTTGGGTATCAAATAAGCGTTTAGTTGCGTATATATCAGCTTTTGATGGTGTTGCATCGCCTGTTGGGTGATTATGGATAAAAATCATTGCTGAAGCGGCATAGATTAATGCTTTTTTATAAATATCCCTTGGTGAAATAATCATTTGATTAATTGTACCAATGTAAAGAACTTCTTTTTTAATTACTTCACTTTTAATATTTAAATATAAAACAATGAAGTTTTCTTGTTCTAGTGATGCTAATTCATCAATCATCATATAGTAAACATCATATGGTGATGAAATTCGTAATTTTTGGACATATTTAATTTCTGATAATCTTTTACCAAGTTCAATTGCTGCTAATAAAGTGGCTGCTTTGGCTTTTTTAATGCCTGGTATTTTTATAAATGAATGATAACTTATCTTTTTTAAATCAGCTATTGAATCTAAATGATAAATTACACTTTTAGCAAGTTCTGTAACCGTTAATTCTTTTGTTCCAGTTTGTAAAAGGATAGCAATCAATTCATAATTTGATAATGACTTAGCACCTTTAGCGATAAGGCGTTCTCTTGGTCGTTCTTCTATTGGTGTTTCTTTAAGCTTATAATCTTGCATATAAAAACATCTCCTTTTTAATATCTTAGAGGAGATGTTATATGATTACTTTATTTATTTATTTAATTTTTCAATAACTTTATACATGTAACTTGCAAAATGTAACGAACCAGTAATAACCAATATAGAATCTTTATCTAATTGATTTTTTATTGTTAAATAAGCTTTTGAAGAATTACTTTCATATATCATATCACCATGAATAAAAGGTTCTAATGATTGAAATCTTGCATCTGAAAATGAAGTAACAACAATATTTGTACTTATTGTTTCTAATAACAAAAGCATCCCTTTAATATCTTTATCAGCTAATGCACTAAATAAGATATAAATCTTTTTATGCTCTAGTTTTAATCCATCAACTAAAACTTTCATTGCAGAAATATTATGAGCACCATCAATATAGATTTGTGGTTCTATCATATGAAATCTTGCAAATAATTGTGTGTGTTTTAAAACTGGAAAAATAACTTCATATGATATATTGGGATAAAAGTGTTTAACGGCAGCAATTGCACAACACGCATTAGATACCTGATAAATGCCTCGCATACCTAAAACATATAGATGATCATCTAAGATAAATGAAAGCGGATTTAGGCTATTTACTAGCGGTTCATCAACAAACTCAACGGTTGCTCCTACTTTTTTAGCATAAGCACTAAACAAAGGATGTAAATCTTTATCAACTGCTGTTACCAAATAATTGCCTTTCTTAAGAATGCCTAATTTATTTAAAGCAATACTTTCTAAAGTATTTCCTAATTGTTTCATGTGATCATAACCAATAGATGTAATGACTGATAAATCATAATTAAGAATATTAGTAGCATCTAGCAACCCACCAATACCAACTTCCATTACAATCACATTAACCTTTTGATCATAAAAATATTTTAAAGCAATTAATGTAATAAGTTCAAAAAAACTTAGTGGTTCTTGATATGATGCAATAAAAGCTATATTAAATTCATATATATCATTAATATATTGAAGCAATATATCATCATCAATCATCTGTTGGTCAATCATGATTCTTTCATTAAATTTTATAATATAAGGAGACTGATAAATGCCTACCCTATGACCTTGCAAGGTCATAAAATTGGCAATATAACTAGTCACCGAACCTTTACCATTTGTACCAGCAACATGAATCTTTTTAACGTTGGAAAAATCAAGGTTTAAAAGTTTATATGCATGGGCCATTCTTTCTAAATCAGTTTTTGGACTAAATTTTGTTTGTTTTTCAATCCAAGTAATACCATCTTCAAGAAGATTAAACATAAGTTGTCAATTTCTCCTTTAATAATTCATATTGTTTTAAATAATCTTGATACTTATCTTTTTCAACTTGAATTTTATCGATTGGTGCTTTACTCATAAAACGTTCATTATGAAGTAAAGATTCACTTCTGTTAATTTCTGCTTCAAGCATTTCTTTTTGTTTCAGTAAAGCTTCTAATTCTTTTTTAGGATCAATTAAATCCGATTTAATAACATGAATTTGTATTTTAGATCCAACAAGTAGTAATGTTTCTTTTGTACTTGATAAACTTTGTTCGATATATAAAGTACTTGTATTTAAGAATTTTTCAAAGTATATTTTTTGACTGCTAAACAACATAAAATCTAAATCATTGTCAACAACTAAATGAATTGATAATGGTTTTGAAGGCGCAACCTGATTTTCAGCTCTTAGGTTTCTTACTTTTGTAATGGTATCTTGAATATCTTTAAAGGCTTCAATGCTATCTTTATCTATCATTTCAGAAACTGGCCAACTACTAATCATAATTGAAGGTTCATCAGATATTTCTAAAAATAGTTTTTCTGTAACAAAAGGTATAAATGGATGCATTAATTTTAATACCGTACGAAGTACTTTAATTAAAATGGCTTGGGTTGTTTGTCGATGTTTCTTATCATTTAAAGCAACTTTAGCAAACTCTAAATACCAGTTTGCAAACTCTTCCCATATAAAGTTATATAAAGTTCTAGATACTTCACCAAACTCATATTTGTCATAATTTTGATCAGCTTCAATAATAACTTCAGATAATCGACTTAAAATCCATTTGTCTTCTAAGTTTAACTCATCATTAATAGCTACATCATAATGATCAATGTTCATTGTAATAAATCTTGTAATATTCCAAAGTTTATTAATAAAATTCCATGATGATTCAACTTTTTCTTCTTCATATCTTAAATCAGATCCTGGTGCTGAATTTGTTGTTAAAAAATATCTAAGGGCATCTGTTCCATAATGAGCAATTACATCCATAGGATCGACACCATTACCATATGATTTACTCATTTTTCTACCATCAGAGGCACGAATAAGCCCATGAATTAATACATCTTTAAAAGGGTCTTGATTTGTAAATTCAATCCCTTGAAAAATCATTCTTGCCACCCAAAAGAAAATAATATCATAACCGGTAACTAAAACATCTGTTGGATAATAGCGTTTAAAATCTTCGGTTTTATCTGGCCATCCAAGTGTTGAAAAAGGCCATAGTGCAGAACTAAACCAAGTATCTAAGACATCACTATCTTGAACCCAATCTTTACCTGGTGATGTTTCTTGTACTTTAACTTCATTATCTTTATACCAAGCAGGAATGCGATGACCCCACCACAATTGACGAGAAATACACCAATCTTGAGTGTCAGTCATCCAGTTAACAAAGATTTTTTTAAAACGATCAGGCACAAAGTTTGCCTTTGATTTTGTTAATGCTTGATGGGATAATGTATCCATTTTAACAAACCATTGTTCAGATAATCTTGGTTCTACAACAACACCTGTACGTTCACTATATCCTATACTATTTGTATAATCTTCAATTTTATCAACAAGCGATAAGTTTTCAAGATCTTTAATTAATTGGTTTCGACACGCAAATCTTTCTAAACCTTGATAAATACCTGCTAATTCATTCATTGTGCCATCTTCATTCATACATAAAGGCATTTCTAAATGATGTCTTATTCCTACTTCAAAGTCATTAGGGTCATGAGCTGGAGTAACTTTAACTACACCTGTACCAAAGGTCATATCAACATAATCATCAGCAATGACTTTAATCTTTTTGCTTGTTCCAGGAATAAATACTTCTTTTCCAACAACATCTTGATATCGTTGATCTTCAGGATGAACCATTAATGCTTGATCGGCAAACATCGTTTCGGGACGTGTTGTCGCAATCACTAAATATTTTGAACCATCAACAAATGGATATCTAAAATAATATAGTTTACCTTGTGATTCTTGATGTTCAACTTCGATATTGGAAAGAGCTGTTTTTGCTTCAACATCCCAATTGATAATTCTATATCCGCGATATATTAATCCTTTTTCATATAACGTAATAAATACTTTATTAACCGCTTTATTTAATTGGTCATCCAACGTAAAGCGTTCTTTAGAATAATCTAGAGAGTTTCCAATTGCTGCCCATTGTTTTTTAATAAATGAAGCATATTCATCCTTCCATGCCCATGCTTGATCTAAAAACCCTTGGCGACCTAAGTCATATCTTGATATGCCTTGTGCTTTTAATCTTTGATCAACTTTTGCTTGAGTAGCAATTCCAGCATGGTCCATGCCAGGTAAAAATAACGCATCATAACCTTGCATACGTTTACGTCTTATAATAATATCTTGAAGTGTATTATCCCATGCATGACCTAAATGTAGTTTACCTGTGACATTAGGGGGCGGAATAACAATCGTAAAAGGTGTTTTCTTTTTATCTCCTGCTTTAAAATAGCCATTTTTTAACCATGTTTCATATCGATTTGATTCAACTGATTTAAAATCATATTTTTTATCTAATGTTGTCATGTTAAATCCCTCTTTCCATAAATTCTTGTTTTGTGAGTTTATACATCATAACTGTAACTTCATCACCTTTATAATCTTTTTTTTGTTCTTTATAAGCATATGTAAATCCCAGTTTTTCAATCACCCTTTTTGATTGATAATTAAAATCGTAGTGTCCACATAAAATTTTATCTAAATCTAGGATTAAAAACCCATATTTAATAATCGCATCTGCTGCTTCTTTAACCAATCCTTGACCCCAATAAAGATCATCAATTGCATATCCTAACTCTTTAGTGTTTTCAACGGCTTGAAAAACATCTCTTGCGTGAAGTCCAACAGTTCCAATAATATTTTTAGTATGCTTTAATGTAATACCCCATGTGTCATTTTCATGAATGAGCATTTTTAAAATTTTTAAGGAGTCTGTCATATTTCTATGCGGTGGCCAACCAGCCATCGGGCCAATGTTTGGTTTATGTGCATAAGCAAAAAATGCTGATGCATCATCAAATGTTAGAGGTCTTAATACCATACGTTTAGTTGTTAGTTTTTTCATATTTACCTCATAAAAAAATCGCCCATAGACACAATGTCTAAGGACGAATAATCGCGGTACCACCTTAGTTCTAGAATCATAAATTCTAGCCCTTAAAATCTTTAACGCAGATTATACGTAAATAACTACTATAACTTCATTATTTAAGCTCCCTAGCTACCTTCTTGTTTATATTACCAGATCTTACACCAACCGACCTGTCGCTATGCTAATTATAAACAATACTCCTCTAGTTCAACACTTTAAATATATATTAACATATTTTATAATTGAATACAATCAATCCATGTATCATTGATAACTTAAGTTGCTTTTTTTATAATATATAAAATCCCAATCGTTCCAGCGCCACAATGACTAGATATCACGCAGCCTGCTTGTGATTCAATTAAATATTTAGGATTTACTTTTTCCAATACTTTATCTTTCATATAAGTTGCACTTTTAAAAGCGATACTATGAGTAATCATCGTATAAGTTAAATCAAGATTATCATTTTCGGCTTCTAAAAAATAATCATTAAGCATGACATCTAAGGCTCTTGTCATCTTTCCAACAGGTTTTTTATAAACATTTAAAATACCATCTCTTACTTGAATAATAGGTTTTAAATGAATAAGCGTACCCACAAGTTTTGCCGTTCCACTTGCTCTGCCACCTTTGTGTAGATAATCAAGTGTTTTAATTGCAAATTGTGAACGTACTAAAGGTACAAGCAAATCAATTTCTTTTTTGATTTCCTTGGCACTTAATCCTTGATCTTTTAAATCACAAGCTTTTAAAACTAATAAAGCTATACCTGAAGATAAATTTAAAGAATCAACGATATGAATATGCTCATTATTCAATTCAAGTTTTGCAATATTAGCTGACTGAATTGTTCCTGATATTCTTGAACCAATACCAATATAGACGATATCATCATATGTTTTTAACAATGAAGAGAACTTAATCATAAATTCTCCTGGTGATACAGCAGCTGTTTTAGGCAATTCACCATATGTTTCAACTTTTTCATAAAGTTCTGGTGTTGTAATTGTTATGCCATCATCATAACTTTGATGTATAAATTCGACATGTAGAGGGATGACATCAATATCTTTTTGTTTTAAGATATCTTTAGAAAGATCAGCTGTTGAATCCGTCAATATTTTAATACTATGCATCTTTACCAACCCTATCTATAAAATATTGTCTTGCTAAATCTAAATTAATTTTATCTGTGCTACTAACTTTGATAAAGTTTTTTGGATTATGTAGCTGATCTTTAATTAATTTTTCTTGTTTAGTTCTTTTTGTTGTAGGTATTTTATCAAGTTTTGTTGCACAAATCAAGATATCTAGTCCCAAATCCTGTAAATAATAATACATTTCTAAATCATCTTTTGTCGGTCCTACTTTAAAGTCTATAAGTAAACATACAAATTTAATTGACATACTTTCATGTAAAAACTGATCAATCATATCAATAAAATGTTGTTGCATACCTTTTGAGCGTTTTGCATATCCATATCCAGGGGCATCAACAATATAAAAAGAATCATCAATTAAATAAAAATTCATTAATAATGTTTTTCCGGGTGTATTTGATATTCTTGCTAATTTTTTACGATTTGTAATGGCATTGATAAATGAGCTCTTACCAACGTTAGATCGGCCTAGCATTAAGACTTGGGGTCTATCATCGGGTTGATCCTTTACAAATTCCAAACTTTTTATGTATTCTGATTGATTAAACATTTTTCCACCTATAATAAAAAAGTAGTCATTTTTTGACTACTTTTATTATAACTTATTTTAATGCTAATGAAAAGACTTCGGTTACACTTTCAACAGGTATAATCTTTAATGCTTCTCGTACTTCTTTTGGAATGTCTTCAATATCTTTTTCATTTTCTTTAGGAATTAATATAGTTTTTAATCCACTTCGATGCGCAGCAATTGATTTTTCTTTTAATCCACCAATTGGTAACACATAACCACGAAGCGTAATTTCGCCTGTCATTCCTAAATTTTTCTTAACGACACGTTTTGTTACTGCTGATGCGATTGCTGTTGCAATCGTAATGCCTGCAGAGGGTCCATCTTTAGGAATTGCTCCTTCAGGTACGTGTACATGAAAATCATTTTCTAAAAATATTTCGGGATCAATACCTAATTCTTTGGCATTAGATTTAACAAATGATAAGGCAGTTTGTGCACTTTCTTTCATGACATCACCAAGTTTACCGGTTAATAGTAAATTACCTTTACCTTTATAGTAAGTTACTTCAATAGATAGTGTATCGCCACCAAATGCGGTATAAGCTAGGCCTGTAACAACACCAACTTGTTCTTTTTCATCAGTGACATTATGAGTAAATTTAGCTTTACCTATATATTTTTCAAGGTTATCTGCTGTTATATCAACTTTACTAGATTTTTCTAATAAGATTTCTTTAATTGCTTTTCTAATTAAAGCACCGATATAACGATTTAATTCTCTAACGCCAGCTTCTCTTGTATAATAACGGATAACTTTATAAATTGCTTCATCAGATATTG
>JBAYAP010000055.1:0-8562 GCA_041669715.1 Acholeplasmataceae bacterium | reverse complement strand
TAGAATGCTAAATGGTAATTTACCATCAGCAACAGGTCCTATATCAAAAACAGTAGTACCTGTAATAAGTTGAATGCCTGTATATGTTGTATCGTAATCCGCAAATTTCAGTGCTGGAAGAAACGCCATTACTGATGCTGCGGCACCAATCAATAAAATCAAAAACGGAAAATACTTTTTATTCATAAAATCCTCTTTTCTTAAATCAATGGTAAATCAGTTATCTTTTTCTTTTATTAAACGAATTAATTATAGTTAATAAAATCACTGCACCTAGAATAGCAAAAAGAGCACCTTGCCATGAAAATAACATGACTGTCCCCCAACCAAATAAATTGGCAATGAAGCCACCGATAACAGAACCAACAAGTCCAACAACAATATTAGCGAGAATGCCCATTCGATGATTATCATTTGTTAAAATACTTGCGAGCCAGCCAATAATTGCTCCAAAAAAAATCCATAATAATATATACATTAATTTTCCCCCTTTCTTATAGAAATTTATAAAGAAAACTTATATATACCTTATTATACCATGTTAAATGAATCTTAAATTTTTTATTATATAGGAAAGTGTTATTCATAGTTTTAATATCAAAAACCCGTCTATAAGCGGATTATGAACATTATAAAAGTTTAATTTATTGTTTATTGCGTCTTTTATTTTTAAAAGATTTTTTAATTAGAATTTTTTTTAATATTTTTAATTTAGTTATTAAAAAATTATGAATTAATGTATGGGAGGTAACATTTGTATTTATAACAATAATTATTAAGCGCTATATCATGTTTTTTATGGTTTGTAAAGTCGATATTTTCACGTAAATAGGTTTATCATATAACCATATATATGATATAATAAAACACAAAAGGAGTTGACTTCATGTTTCGTAAAATTGCAATCAGTTTAACAAAACCACCGCTTGCTATTTTTTTCTTAAAAGATGCATGGTCGAAAATAATTTTGTATTTAATTTTTCTTCCTTTTTTTATGATATTACCAAGTATTATTTCATTAGCTATTGATCCATCAATGTCAGCAGAGTCTTATCAAGAAATATCAAATGCTATGTTATCTGATTTTAGATTTACAGATGTGACGTTAGAAAATTACCAATTAACATATAGTGAAACATCTTATGTTGAATTAGATAGTTTTGATATCAGTATTGGTTATATCAATGATATTTATAATGTAACATTTGTTTTTGAAACAGAAGGTGTTGCTGTTTATTATTTAGATCAACAATTAGATTTTCAAACATATGAAGCATTAGATTTTGAATCGCATGATTTTACCTCAACAGCTTTATCTGATATTAGTCAAATATCTATTGTGATAAAAAACTTATATGAACAACAAACTGTACTTTTTGTTTCTGATATGATACTTCAGTATTTTGTTTATCTAATTGACTTTATTTTTGTTATTTTAATTATGACCTTTTTGTCATCTTTGATGTCACCAATGATTAAATTACCCTATAAGTTAAGATTTAAATTTTCTACATATTTATCAACAATTTATATATTTAGCAATTTTATATTAATTTTGCTAGGCTTATATGCATTAAATGTCATTAGTATGGTTTTAGTTTATGTATATCACTTATGGGCATATAAAAAATTAACTGTTATACCTAAAGGAGCTGCACCTAATGTCAATCAATAAATTCGATTTATTTATCGAACAATCAAAATTTAATCATAAAGTTTTACAAAATGCCTCTTTAGAAAAAGTTGAAATTAACGCTAAAACAAATACGTTCATCTTTTATCTTCAACTTGATGAAGTTATTTCACCAGATACACTTATTAATTTTATTGATCAAATTAAGTCGTTTTTTATGATACCTAATGTTGTATCAAATGTTTTTGTAAACATAACATATAAATCGTTAGAAGCGTTGTCTACATATATAGTTAAGTATTATGAATATGCATATACTGAGATTTCAAAAATGAAATCCAGTTTTTTAGTGCTTAAAAATTTTAAAGTTGAATATAAGGAATCAAAACTTATCATCATGATTGATAAAGACTCATCTTATGTAAAACAATACTTTAAAGAACTTAAAGAAAAATTAGCTGAACTTGGATTTAAGATTGTTATCGATTATGAGATTGATGAAAGTTTAACACCAACAACGGAAAAAATATCTAAAGCTATTGATAGCCAAACAAGAATTTTAGAACAAAAAGAGCAACTTTTTCAAAAAGAAAAAGTTGTATCAGATAAAAAATATTTTTCTAAGAAATCTAGACCACAAGCCGTATCTATATCAGAAATACCATTAGATCAATATCAATTGGATAAATATAAAAATGAAAAAGGCGATACCAATTTTTTAATTGAAGGTGTTGTGTCAAAAAAAGAAGTTAGAAAACTAACAAAATCTTCACTCTTAACTTTTGTATTAGGTGATGAAGAAGATGCGATTACTGTTAAAAAATTCTTAAATAGAGATAAAGATTTTCAATTGGCTGATTCTATTCATGATGATGATTATATTCAAGTACAAGGTAGAGCAGATTTTGACACGTTCCAAAAAGATGTAGTTATTTTTTGTGATGCTATATTCTTTATGGATAAAGTAAAAGCAAATATTGAACGTCAAGATAAAGCTAAAGATAAAAGAATTGAGTTTCACTTACATACTAAAATGAGTAATATGGATGGTATTGGTGATGTATCTGAATATGTCAATCAAGCCATAAAATGGGGACATGAAGCAATTGCTTTTACAGATCATAATGGATTATATGCTTATCCTGATATTAATAAATATACAAAAGGTAAACCGATTAAACCGATTTATGGGGTTGAATTAGATTTTGTTGATGAAAGCAAATTTATGATTACTTCAAAAACGGATGAAGATATTATCTTAAAAGATGCAACGTTTGTTGTTTTTGATATTGAAACAACCGGTTTATCAAATACTCGCGATAAAATTATTGAAATTGCTGCTGTTAAAATGACCCAAGTTGAAATTATTGAATCATTTCAAATGTTTGTAAATCCTGGCGAAGCGCTGTCAACTTTTACAACAAAACTTACTGATATCACGGATGAAATGTTAAAGGGTCAACCAGCTATCGATAAAGTTTTACCAAAGTTTTTAGATTTTGCAAATGGCTCGATTTTAGTTGCTCATAACGCATTATTTGATGTTGGACATATTCGTGAAAATGCTAATCATTTAAATTTAGTTTTTGATGATTCAAAAGTTATTGATACACTTAATTTAGCAAGATATTTTTATAGTGATCAATTAAAACGCTTTAATTTAAAAGCAGTTGCTAAATATTTTAAAGTGAAACAAATTCAACACCATAGAGCAGATGATGATGCTTTAGTTACAGCTTACATTTGGCAACAAATGCTTCAAGATTTATCTAAATTAAATATTAGAAACTTTAAAGACATCAATGAAGCTATTGATATAAAAGAATCATGGAAACATGCGATGCCTTATCATTTAAATGTTTTAACACAAAATCAAGTGGGTTATAAAAATTTATTTAAAGTGATTAGTGATGCTTTAACCGATCACTTTTATAAAGGCGCCAGAACACTTAAGAGTGTTTTAGATAAATATCGTGAAGGTTTATTGGTCGGAAGTGGATGTGCGAATGGTGATGTTTTTGAAGCGGCACTTAATCGCAGTGATGAAGATTTAGTTGAAGCGATTAAATATTATGATTATATTGAAGTTCAACCACCACAAGCTTATAAACATTTAAAACAAGATCTAGGACAATACGCCGATGAAATTATTGAAGCGATTATATCTAAGATTATTAAAACAGCAAAAGATCTAAATAAAATAGTGATTGCTACAGGTGATGTTCATTACCTTGAGAAAAAAGATGTATTGTACCGAGAAATCTATATTAGAACGCCATTAGTTGGTGGAGGTATCCATCAATTAAATAAATATAATCAAATGCCTGAACAATATTTTTTAACAACTGACGAAATGCTTCAATCATTTAGTTTTTTAGATGCTGATTTAGCTCGTGAGATTGTTGTTGAAAATACCCAAAAGCTTAATCGGATGATTGAACCAATTCAAGCCTTTCCTAACGATTTATATTCACTTCCCGATGATGCATTTATTGAACAGTTGGGGATTAAGAGCATTTCTGATGAAGTTAAACGCCTTGTTTATGAAAAGATGCAAATATTATATGGGGATAATCCTCATCCAATGGTTGTAAAACGAGTAAAAAGAGAATTAAAGAACATTATTGAAAATAGTTTTGCTCCTAATTATTATGTTTCTCATTTATTAGTTAAAAAATCATTAGAAGATGGATACTTAGTTGGATCAAGAGGATCTGTTGGTTCATCGTTAGTAGCAACCCTTCTTGATATTACTGAAGTTAACCCATTGGCACCGCATTATCGTTGTCCTCACGGGGATTTTACTGTATTTAAACTATCAGATGAACAAGCTATCGAATATGGCATGACGGATGAACAAAAAGCATTTCAACCTTTTTTTGAACATGTGCAATCAGGTTACGATTTACCGACACATAACTGTCCAATTTGTGGGGCTAAATTAATTAAAGATGGACATGATATTCCCTTTGAAACTTTCTTAGGTTTTAATGGTGATAAAGTTCCAGATATTGATTTGAATTTCTCTGGAGATTATCAATCAAAAGCTCATGATTATGTGAGAACTTTAATTGGTGCCGATCATACATTTAGAGCAGGAACAATCCAAACGGTTGCTGAAAGAAATGCATATGGTTATGTTAAAGGATATTTAGAAGATAAGAATTTAGTTAAACGTCCAGCACAAATTGAAAGATTAGCTAAAAAAATTGAAGGCGTTAAACGTTCTACAGGTCAACATCCCGGTGGTATTGTTGTTGTACCAAAATCAAGAACAATATTTGATGTTACACCAATACAATATCCAGCAGATGATACAACCTCAGAATGGAAGACAACGCATTTTGATTATCACTCATTTGAATCAAACTTATTAAAATTAGATATTTTGGGTCATGATGATCCAACATTAATAAAATTTTTAATGGATTATGTATATGCTAATCAAGAAGAATTTCCATTTACTAAAGCCCAAGACATTCCACTTGATGATCCTAAAATATATGAATTGTTTAGCGGAACTAAAGTCATAGGTGTTGAACCTGATGAAATATTAAGTAATATTGCATCATATGCGATTCCAGAATTTGGAACATCGTTTACAAGACAAATGCTTGAAGACACAAAACCAAATACATTTGCTGGATTAGTTAAGATTTCTGGGTTGTCACATGGTACTGATGTTTGGCTATCAAACGCGCAAGCATTAATTAATGGAAAAACAGAATTTGGTAAAGTTACCTTTGATGATATTATTGCTTGTCGTGATGATATTATGGTGCAATTATCGCATCAAGGTTTATTACCATTAAAAGCTTTTGAAATTATGGAATTTGTTAGAAAAGGAAAACCTAGTAAAGATCCAACTAAATGGTTAACATATGCACAAGAAATGCGCATGAATCAAGTACCTGAATGGTATATTTGGTCAGCTAGCCAAATTAAATATATGTTTCCTAAGGCACACGCGACGGCATATGTTATTATGGCAATGCGTATTGCTTGGTTTAAAGTTTATAAACCATTGCTATTTTATAGTGGATTCTTTTCTAAACGCGCATCCCAATTTGATTATGAAACCATGGTCAAAGGATCAAACGCAATTAGAAATAAATTAATTGAATTTGATAATCAATATAATTTAAAAGCAACCGAACAAACTTTACAAGTTACTTTAGGTGTTGCTTTAGAAATGACAAAGCGCGGATATAAATTTTTAGCAGTAGATATTAACAAATCAGATGCAACAATTTTCTTAATGGAAGACGAAGGATTAAGAATGCCATTTAGTTCAATTGATGGCTTAGGTGTCCAAGTTGCTTATGATGTTGTAGAAAAAAGAAACGAGAAATTGTTCGTATCAAAAGAAGATGTAAAAAATAGAACAAAAATAAATAAAACAGTATTTGAAAAAATGGAAAAATATGGCGCGTTCGATGAATTAAAATCGGAAAATAATGTGATATCATCTGGATTGTTTGCACTCTAAAAAATATCGGCTATAATGATACATGTAAGTTTATGATATAAGGAGTTGATTTATATGCGCTCAGCAAACCCAGTCTTTAGAACAATTGAAAAAAATGATACATACGCTGTTGATCAAGCAGCAAGCTATCAAGGCATCATTATAAAAACAGCCATGTTATTACTTATTGCGGTTGCTAGTGGATTTTTAGCAGTAACACAATTTGCCGATTATATAACACCATTATTAATTACATCAGTGATAGTAGCACTTATATCTGTTTTGGTTTCAACATTTGTGCCAAAACTTGCAATGCCATTTGGTATCTTATATGCATTGAGTGAAGGTGTTTTATTAGGTGTTATTACAGTTATCTTTGGTGCAGCTTATGAAGGTATTGTAACAACAGCTTTATTAGCAACAGGATCAATATTTACAGTGATGTTATTTTTATATTCTTCAAGAGCAATTAGAGTCACATCAAGATTAAGAAGAATTATGATTTCATTATTATTAGGCTTTCTTGTATTTTTTGTAATATTTGGTATACTATCCATGTATAACGTTACTTTATTTGATATGAGTGGTTTTTCATTACTCATATCAGGCGTATTAATTATTTATGGGGCAATTATGCTTACATTGAATTTTGATAATGCTGAACGTATTGTTGATGGACAAGCTGATAAAGTATATGAATGGGTTATTGCCATTGGTTTAATGGTAACAATAGTTTGGATTTATGTTGAATTATTAAGATTTTTAGCAATTATAAGTTCAAGAAGAAATTGATGACTAGGATTAGTAATTAGACTATTTTATTTAAAGAGAGTATAGAATGGTGGGATCTATACAATAAAAGACTAATGAATTCGCCTATGAGAGATGCTAATCACATCCGTATTCTCACGTTACGAGTAATTAAGGGCTAGTATTTTCACTAGAACTAAGGTGGTACCGCGATTAATCGTCCTTAGATATTTATATCTAGGGATTTTTTTATGAGTAAAAGGAGAGATAAAATGAATGATAAATTACAATTATTAAAAGGTGAAGCGACTCATGCTATTGAAGCAAGCGATACTTTAGAATTGCTTGAAGCACTTCGTGTCAAGTACTTGAGTAAAAAAGGTGAGATTACACAAATAATGAGTGAAATTAGAAATGTTGCACCAGAAGACAGACCGTTATTTGGTCAACAAGTCAATGAGTTAAAAACATATGTAGAACAAGCATTATATGATAAAAAACAAGTTTTAGAAGATCGTAAACTTCTGACTGTTTTAGAAACAGAAAAAATTGATGTTACACTTCCAGGCTATCAATTATATTCAGGTTCCATCCATCCTTTAAATCAAGTTATTGAAGATTTAGAAGATTTCTTTATTGGCATGGGTTATCAAATTGCTGATGGTCCTGAAGTAGAAACAGATTATTATAATTTTGAAATGATGAATTTAGAAAAAGATCATCCAGCTAGAGATATGCAAGATACTTTTTATATCAATGATGAATTATTACTTCGCACACATACATCGCCAGTTCAAGCAAGAACGATGTTAAAAATGCATGGGCAACCATTAAAAATTGTATGTCCAGGTAAAGTTTATCGTCGTGATGATGATGATCCAACACATTCACATCAATTTATGCAAATGGAAGGTTTAGTCGTTGGTAAAAATGTGTCTTTAGCTAATTTAAAAGATGCGCTATTAAACATGGCTAAACATTTATTTGGACCTGATCGTGATATACGGTTGCGTCCATCGTTTTTTCCTTTTACTGAACCAAGTTATGAAGTTGATGTATCTTATATTAAAAAAGATGGAACAAAAGGTTATATTGAAGTATTAGGTTCTGGCATGGTTCACCCTAATGTTTTAAAAATGGGTGGATATGATCCTGAAGTTTATTCCGGATTTGCGTTTGGTGTTGGTATTGAACGGATTGCTATATTAAAATACAATATTGATGACATTAGACATTTTTATTTAAATGACTTAAGATTTTTAAACCAATTTAAGGGGGAAATTCAATAATGACTATTACTAAAAATTTATTAAATCAATTTATTGAGATTCCTAAAGATATTTTAGAAATTACCAATCAAAAAATTATTGAAGTTGACGCATTTGGTCTAAATAATCCATCGACTGATTTAGTGATTGGTAAAGTGTTAACATGTGAACCACATCCTAATTCTGATCATTTAAATATAACAACTGTTGATTTAAAAGATCGTGTTGAAAAAATTGTGTGTGGTGCAGCAAATGTTGCTAAAGGTCAATACGTGATTGTTGCACAAGTAGGCAGTGTACTACCAGGAGATTTTGAAATAAAAGCATCGAAAATACGCGGTGAAGAATCAAATGGTATGATTTGTTCACTTCATGAATTAGGCTTTGAAGAAAAAATGATTCCAGATGATTTTAAAGATGGTATTTATTATTTTGATCATCCG
>JBAYAP010000054.1:0-8665 GCA_041669715.1 Acholeplasmataceae bacterium | reverse complement strand
GCAAGACTTAAAGATTCACCAGTATGTTTGGTTTCAGGTGAAGGCGTGTCCATGGAAATGGAAAACATATTAAAACAAATGCCTAATAACAATAATGATATGGTTAAAGCAGAAAAGATTTTAGAAATTAATCCTGATCATCCATTGTTTAAATCAATTCAAGCAATTTATGAAAAAGATGCTTCAAAAATGGATACTTATGCAACATTACTTTATCATCAAGCATTATTAATTGAAGGTTTACCTATTGAAGACCCAACGGAATTTAATAAAAGTTTAATTCAATTAATGATTGATTCTGCAAAATAAATTATATTTATTAAACGTAAAAAAAGAGCATTTCTAATTTGTGAAATGCTCTTTTTTATTTTTTTAGTTTTTATAATAAATATCATCATCAGAGACATCATCAGCATCAATGACATAATTGCCATGATGAGTATGTTCATTATGAGGTGGTGAAGTATGATTTGGTCCAATAGTTTTAGGTGATAATAAATACATTAAAATAATACCTGTGAAAAAGCCACCAATATGACCAAAAATACTAATATTAAATCCAATGAAAGTGAAAAATATATTGATAACGACTAAAGTTCTAATTGATCGAATACCATATGGAGAAAATAAACTAGGTTTCTTATATGTTAAGACGAGTAGTGCACCCATAATACCAAATAACGCACCACTTGCTCCAATCGTCGCAGTTGTTGAATCCATTTGCGTAAGCCATATGAGTAATGATGAACCTAAACCAGATATAAAATATATAATGATATATTTTGTTTTGCCAAATAAATCTTCAACAAAACCACCAATGATATATAAGAAATAACTATTCATTAAAAAATGAATGATGCTACCATGTAAAAACATTGCGGTAATTAAACGATAATACGCATGTTGATTGGTAATTAAAGAAGGAACTAATGCCCCAAAATTAACAAGCGTTGTTGTATCAAAAGAAAATATACTACTACTAAAAGCCATTAATAAGATAACCATGACAGTATTGATTAATAATATAGTCATTGTCACAGGATGTTTTTTAAAAGCTCGCTTTAAGCGATCTTCAAAAGTTATAGATTGCATATAAACACTCCCTCGCTAATTATATTTTACATAATAAAGTGATAAACATAAAGGAATATCCTTTATTTTAATAATTATGAAAAAACATACATAATTACAAATCACAACATATCATTTCCAATTTACCATAAAAATAGTAAAATAAGAGCGAGGTGATAAAAATGCCAAAAAGTAAAGTTGTTATCGTAGGTACCGGTATGGTAGGTATGAGTTATGCTTATGCTTTGTTAAATCAAGGTACTATAGAAGAACTTGTTTTAGTTGATATTAATAAAGAACGTGCCGAAGGAGAAGCCATGGATTTAAATCATGGATTGTCTTATGCACCTAGAAAAATGAAAATTTATGCTGGAGATTATAAGGATTGTAAAGATGCAGATATTGTTGTTATTACTGCGGGTGTAAGTCAAAAAGATGGAGAAACTAGAATTGATTTATTAAATAGAAATGCTGCTATCATGAAATCTGTTGTTAAAAATATTATGACTAGTGGTTTTGATGGTATTATTTTAGTTGCATCTAATCCAGTTGATATTTTGGCTTATGTTGCTTGGAAAGCTTCAGGATTATCATCATCAAAAGTTTTTGGTAGTGGGACTTCATTAGATACAGCAAGATTAAGATTTGAAATTGCACAACGCATTCAAATATCAGTTAAGAATATTCATGCATATATTATGGGTGAACATGGAGATACTGAATTTGTATGTTGGTCTAATGCGTATGTTGGCTCTAAACCATTAATGGATGTTATTGAATCAATGACTGAAATAAAATTAAGTGATTTAGAAGAAATACATAATGATGTAAAAAATGCTGCATATGAAATCATTAAAAGAAAAAAAGCAACTTATTATGGTATTGGTATGACTTTGGTTAGTATAACATCGGCTATTATTAATAATGATAATAGAATTGTGCCTATATCTGTATATAATAATGGCATTTATGATATTGAAAAAGATTTGTATATTGGTTTACCTGCGGTATTAAATTCAAATGGTGTTCATCATGTGGTTAAAATTAAACTTAATGAAAAAGAAAATGAACAATTGTTGCATTCAGCAAAAGTATTAAAAGATATTTTGAAGCAAATGAAATTTTAAAGGAACATAAATATTTACACAATTTTTTTATTTTTCTTAAATTGAATATAACATATATTCATGTTATGCTTTAAGTAAGTTATTTTACAGGAGGATTTTATGGTACTAATTTTAAGTTTATTAAGTGGGATGTTTATTATTAAGTTAGTTATAGATATATTAAATTATAAACATTCAATTCAAAAAGTTCCGAAAAACACAGAACATATTTATGATGAAGAAGCTTATCAAAAATGGCTAAATTATAATCGGGATCAAATGAAGTTTAGTTTAATTAGCAAAAGTTTTAATTTTGTTGTATTGATGTTATTTTTTATATTTAAAATATTTGGTGTTATGGAAGCATTAACTATAGATTTATCAGGATCAATATATATACAAACACTTTTATTTATGGGTATATATTTTATATTAAGTAACATTTTAAGTATTCCATTTGAATACTATTCAACATTTGTTATTGAAGAACGTCATGGATTTAATAAATCGACAAAGAAGACTTTTTGGATTGATCAATTAAAAGAGTTTATATTAGGTGCGGTATTGTTTGGCGCACTTATCTTTGGATTGCAAGCTTTATATATCACATTTGTTGATCAAATTTGGATATTTATTTTATTGACTTGGATTGCATTATCTGTAATCATGATTATTATGTTTATTTTAAATGTAAAAGTTTTTGTTAAGCTATTTAATAAATTAACACCATTAGAAGATGGTACGTTAAAAACTAAAATTGATGAGTTAGCAAAAAATCTTGGATTTGAAATTGATAAAATTAGTGTGATGGACGCATCAAAACGATCAACAAAACTTAATGCATTTTTTAGTGGTTTAGGAAAACATCGCGATGTTGTTTTATATGATACCTTAATTGATAAAATGGGTGAAGATGAAATATTGGCAGTTTTAGGTCATGAATTAAGTCATGCACTTAATAAAGATACGACAAAAATGTTGTTTCAACAAATAGTAGTTTTTGGTATTTTTGCAGTAATTATTGGTGGTATTTTAAATTGGACTAACATGTATACCGCATTTGGATTATCTGGTATTCATTTTGGCTTTACCATTATTTTATTTTCTGTACTTGCTGAACCATTGAATTTACTTTTAGGTCTACCGACAAATTATATGTCAAGAGTTGCAGAATATCGAGCTGATCGGTTTGGCGCTAAGCATGTATCTAAAGAATCAATGATTCACGCATTAGAAGTACTTGCTAAAGAAAATTTTTCAAATTTAAATCCACATCCTTTATATGTCGTTCTTTATTATAATCATCCAACGATTTCACAACGTATTGATTCTATATTAGCAGGATGAACACTAAAAGATTAACGCACCTAAAAGATGGTGATGAGCAAGGTGATTATGTTGTCTATTGGATGCAACAATCACAACGTATTCATGATAATCATGCATTAAATTTTGCATGTGATATTGCTAATAAACATAGTTTACCGCTTGTTGTGTTTTTCTCTTTATATAGCGAATATCCTGAAGCAAATGAACGAAGTTTTACTTTTATGCTTGAAGGTATGCAAGATGTAAAAACATGGTTATTAAGCAGAGGTGTGAATTTTGTTTTAAGAATAGGTTTAGGGCATGAAGTAATTTTTGATTATTTGGATTATGCATATGCTTTAGTATTAGATTATGGATATTTAAAGCATCAAAAAGCATGGCGTACTTATGTTAAAGAAGAAGCTATGCAAAGAAAGCTACATTGTTCAATCGATATGATTGATACAGATGTTTTAGTGCCAGTAGATGTTGTGAGTGATAAAAGAGAGTATGGGGCATATACCATCAGACCTAAAATTCATAGAATGATGAATGATTATTTAGACATGGATGCTTTGCCTATTTTAGCAAATCAAACATCTTTAGGTTTTGTTTCTGATGATGATTTAAATAATATTAACCTTTTATTAGGTAAATTAAATATTGATCAAATGGTTACTAAAAGTAGATTTTATAAGGGTGGCTATATTGAAGCTTCTCATCATTTTTCAAATTTTTTATATCATGATTTAAAGTCATATAAAGACAGAAACGACCCAAGTGAACCCAAAGTGTCATTAATGAGTATGTATTTACATTTTGGACAAATTAGTGTTAGAGAACTTTTAGAGCGTATGACCCTTGCAAATTTACAAGATCAAATTGATCAAGCTAGTATTGATGCTTTTGTTGAACAATTGATAGTCAGAAGAGAATTAGCATTTAATTATGTTACATATAATCCAGGCTATGATACTTTTGAAAAAATGACGCAACCCTGGGCTTATAGAACCATGGATATTCATGAAGATGATATGAGACCTTATACATATTCTATTTATGATTATGAAACATTTAGTACACATGATGAGGCATTTAATGCAGCGATGATTGAAATGATTGTTACAGGATATATGCATAATTATATGCGTATGTATTGGGCTAAAAAAATCATTGAATGGACACCATCGTTTAAAGAAGCCTATGAAACTATTTTATTTTTAAATAATAAATATTTTATAGATGGCAGAGATCCAAACAGTTATGCGGGTGTTTCATGGTGTTTTGGAAATCATGATAGACCTTGGAATGAAAGAAATATATTTGGACAATTACGTTATATGAATTTTGAAGGTTTAAAAAGAAAATTTAATATTTTGGCATATATTGATAAAATGAGAAATTTGGTGAAATAAAAAGATGAAAACATTAAAAGAATTATTAAAATGGTATTTATTGTTATTGGTAGTTTTGATGGTTGTAATGGCATTTGATTGTTTCGATACTGGGCATACTTTTTGGTATGAATTAGCTTGCTTTGGTATGAGTATTATTCCAGGTGCGCTTATTGCGGTTTCTATGATACTTTTATGGAAAAAGGAATATATATTAAGATATGTTATTCTAGTGCTTGCAATTGGGTTTTTTATACTGTTTAACATGTATCAAGTGACAGAGCAATGGCCATTATTGGTTATGATATTTATACCGATGACATTGTATTCAATATTAAGTTTTATGACAAAATAAAAAAGTCTATGGCATTATGAAATCATAAAATGCCATAGACTTTTTTTTATTAATTAAAATTTAATTATTTTTTTTGTGAAATACATTTTTAAAGTTTAATATCATATTTAATACAATACCTACGATTGCAGCAAGACTCATACCTGATAATGTTGATACAGCACTACCATCACTTGATGATGATAAAACGATAAAGGCTCCGCCAAGACCAATAACTAGCATTGTTGATACAATGATAAGATTTTTCATATTGCCTAAATCGACATTGTTTTTAATCATGACTTTTACACCGTTACCGGCAATTAATCCATATAATATAATTGTCATACCGCCGATGACTGCCCAAGGAATACTGCTAAAGAATGCTTGGATATACCCTAAGAAACCAAGAAGTATTGCAAATACAGCGGCTAAACCTGTAACATAAACTGATCCAACTCTTGAAATGGCAATGACGCCTGTATTTTCTCCATAAGTTGTATTTGCTGGACCACCAATAGCTGCTGATACAAATGTTGCAAGTCCATCACCTAATAATGTTTTACTCAATCCTGGATCAGTGATGAAATCTTTATCACATATTTCGCCTAATACAGTATGGTCACCAATATGTTCGGCGATAGTGACAAACGCAAGTGGTATAAACATTAATACTGCAGAAAAATCTAATTTATAGGTTCCAATAAATGAAAAGTTTGGTATTTGAAATAAGTTAATTTCACTAAATGTTGACCAATCGATAAGACCTAAGATTGCAGCTAATGCATAGCCACCTAACATTGCTAAAACAAATGGAATAATTTTCCAAAATCCTTTTGCTAAAATTGAGACAACTACAACAATAGCAAATGTGGAAATTGCAACTAAGGGTACTTTCCAACCTAAACCTTGGATTGCGTGGTCTATACCACCATACATACCAGCCGATAAAAGTGAATCAACACCCATTAAACCTGATTGTTCAACTGCAGTTGGTGCTAAAGTCATCCCGATAATAATAATCATCGGACCAATGACCACAGGAGGTAATATGTTTTTTAACCAACCACTACCAGTGAATCTTATAATCATTGCAATAATCATGTAGATTACGCCAACAATCATAAGTCCTAGATAAGCACTTGCAAATGAACCACCCAATGCTGCTGCAGATACTGAAATTGCCGTAATATAGGCAAAACTACTGCCTAAATAAACTGGAACTTTACCTTTTGTACAGATAATATAAATTATTGTACCAATACCACTTGCAACTAATGCAACGCCGGTATCAAGTCCTGTTAAAAGAGGAACTAAGACAGTTGCTCCCACCATTGCAAACACATGTTGCAAACTAAGCACGATCCAATGACCAATATTTTTTGGTCGCTCTTGAATCCCAATGATAAGCTTTTGTTCATTCATTTAAAACACCCCTTATATTAAATTTTAAAGGCCTTAACAAAAAAGGACACCTAGGGCGTCCTTTAAGTTCGGTATGTATAGAAAATTGATACCTTGGTATGCTCACAGACATATCTTAAAGGACCTTCATTGTTACAAGTATATCACGAATTTTATTAAAAGCAATCGTGAAAATTGTAAAATATTGGTATAATGAATTTATGGTGATGATATGAAAGAAATAATGGATCAAGAACAAATCTCTAGAACACTAAAACGGATGACACATGAGATTATTGAACGAAATAGTGATTTAAATCAAATTGTGTTGTTAGGTATTAAAGAAAAAGGTATACCGATGGCATATATGCTCGCTGATAATCTTTGGCGTTTTTCAGATGTTAAGGTACCTGTTTTTGAATTAGATATTACAAAATATCGTGATGATCATAAAAAAAATGATGAACATAATCAAATTACAACTATTGATTTAAATGGTAAAAACGTGATTATTGTTGATGATGTACTTTATACAGGAAGAACAGCAAGAGCAGCTATGGACGCGATTACTGATATGGGAAGACCATCAAAAATTCAGCTTGCAATTTTGGTTGATAGAGGTCATCGTGAACTTCCAATTCGAGCAGATTATATTGGCAAAAATATCCCAACAAGCTATCAAGAAAAAGTCATTGTAGATTGGAATAAAAACGTCTCTATTATTTAAATATATATTCAAGTAAAATTAAAAAATTTTGTGATTAAACATGTTGACAATTTAAGGGTAATATAGTAATATTACATAGGTACATTAAAATTATTATCCACAAAGCCCTTATTTCACAATAAGAACATAAGGAGAAACACAAATGAAAACATTTATGGCAAACGAACAAACCATTACGCGTAAATGGTATGTCGTGGACGCTGAAGACAAAACTTTAGGACGCTTAGCTACTGAAGTCGCATCCGTTTTAAAAGGCAAACATAAACCAACCTACACTCCACATGTAGATTCTGGTGACTATGTAATTGTCGTTAACGCAGAAAAAATTAAATTAACTGGTAAGAAATGGGATCAAAAAATGTATTATAGTCATTCAGACTATAACGGTGGTCTTTCAAGCACTGCAGCGAAAGATGTTATGAAAAAATTTCCAACTCGCATGGTTGAAAAAGCAATTGTTGGTATGTTACCACATACTAAATTAGGTACACAAATGGCGAAAAAACTTTTCGTTTATGATGGACCAGAACACAAGCACTCTGCTCAACAGCCAGAAAAATTGGAGGTATAATTAAATGGCAAATGTAAAAGCGCAATTCTTAGGAACAGGACGTCGTAAAAGTTCAGTCGCAAGAGTTATATTAACAAATGGTAAAGGTGCATTTATAATTAATGGCCGTACATTTGAAGAATATATTCCTTCAGCTGCAACTCGTTTTGATGTTCTACAACCACTTACACTAACTGAAAATGAAGGTAAATACGATGTTAGCGTTAATGTTAACGGTGGCGGATTAACTGGTCAAGCTGGAGCAATCCGTTTAGGTATTACTCGTGCTTTATTAGAAGTGAACCCAGATTTAAGAAGTATATTAAAACCTGCTGGTTTAATTACACGTGATCCTCGCTCTAAAGAACGTAAAAAATACGGTCTTAAAAAAGCAAGAAAAGCTTCTCAATTTTCAAAACGTTAATTTTTGGGAGCCCAATGGGTTCCTTTTTTTTATGTGAAAAAGATGAATTTATACAATCATGTAAATTAAATTAAAATTCATCGACATTTTATATTTGGACCTAAAGGTCTTTTTACATTTTATGTTATAATAAATTGTACTATAGACTTGAGGTATATATGAAATTAAATTATAAAACTACATTGTATGTAGGGCTTGTATTTCTAGCAATATCTATGTTTTGGCAAACATATGATATGCTCATTCCAAAAATGCTTATTGACAAATTTGGATTAAATCAATTTCAATCTGGTATTGTGATGGCAATTGATAATGTGGTTGCTGTTATTTTATTGCCAATTATTGGT
>JBAYAP010000053.1:0-8692 GCA_041669715.1 Acholeplasmataceae bacterium | reverse complement strand
ATCCATTAGATACATTTTATGATATTAAACATCGACATCGCGCTTCTTATGCATCAGCAACCATAATTTATGTATTACTAATTATTGTTTCGATTCTAGCAGTTTATTTAACATCATTTGTTTTTGCAAGAAATGATGTGACAAGTTTTAATTTCTTAAGATATACAGCCATTATTGTAAGCGGCATCTTATTGTTTGTGTTCTCTAATTATTTGATTAGTACATTAAATAATGGTGAAGGTTGGTTTAAAGATGTATATATAAGCACTGCATATGCATTAATGCCTTATGTATTATTAACGTTACCTATTGTTGTTTTAAGTAATATTATGACACAAAATGAAATCTTTATATATCAAGCAATGCTATTTATCAGAAATGGCTGGTCTATATTATTAATTGTTATAATGATTAAAGAAATTCATGGATATAGTGTATCAGAGTTAATAAAAAATATTTTATTAACTGTTTTTACAATGGTTATGATAGCACTTATATTATTCTTAATTTATGTATTATTAAATCAAATGATTGATTACTTTGTAGGTATTATTAAGGAGGTGCTGTTAAGATGATGATAGCTAAAAAAATAACTTATGTTGTTTTAACGATACTTGCTATTATGCTTGCTGCTAATTATGCTTTTGCCGATAATTTATTTTTATCTGATCAAGTGACTGTATCAATTGCAGTGGCACCTTCAACGTCTAGTTTATTATCTAATCAATATACACAAGAAGAAACATATGATGTTGCAACCAATCCATATGTAACAATTGATGGATATCAATATTTAGGTAAAAATGATACAGCTAATATTGAATTGTATGTAGATCAAAGCAATTTATCGTTTAGAATTATAGATCTTGAAAATGATTATATATGGGGATCTTCTTTTAATTATGATTATTTTGATGTAGATAATCCTTTATATGATTCTGGTGATGTCGGAAGTAATGTCACATGGCAAAATAAATTTGACTCAGCAGTTATTATTAATTATTATATGGGCACAAATCTACGTGAAGAAACGATGAATCCAGCTACAAGTGAATTTACATATCAAACTTTAACAGATGGCCGTATTGGTTTTATGGCACATATTGCATTTAATGTTTCTAAAGTCGAATTAGATTTATATGTTTATATTGATGAAGATGGACTTCACTATGAGGTTCCATTTGATATGATTACAGAAAACGGAAGTACCCCACTTGCAAGTTTATCTTTATATCCTTTCTTTGCGGCAACTAAGAGAATGAGAACACCTGGTTATGTCATGATTCCTGATGGTGTAGGTGCTTTAATAAGAATCGATGATGTTAAAGGTAAAGAGGTTTATAGCAAGAAATTTTATAGTTCGGATCTTGGTTTAAATCAAACTAGCAGTGAATCATATCTATACGCAAACGTTTATGGTGCTGTGCAAGGTGTTAATCAAAATGGATTTTTAGCAATTGTTGAACAAGGTGCTGGTAATGCAATCTTGACTCATGTACCTTCGCAAAATCAATCTGATATGAATTGGACTTATGTGACATATGAATTTAGATCAAGTTATACACAGTTTTTAAATCAAAGTCAAACAAGTAGTATTCGATTAATTCAAGCAGATAAAAGTTATTTTGATATTAAACAAACATATCAATTCTTATCTAATGAAAATGCAAATTATGTTGGTATGGCCAATTTATATCAAGCATATTTAGTTAAAAACTATGAATTAGAACGCATGAGTATTTTAGATGATATATCATTACATTTAGATGTTTTAGCGGCTGAAAATGAAAAAGCACTAATTGGAAGAAAAACTTTTTCAATGACAACAACTGAACAACTAACAGAAATTATTGCAGACTTAAAACAAAATTCAATTGAAAATTTAGATATTACATACCACGGTTATGGTAAAGATGGTTATAGTTATGAAGCGCCAAATTATAATAAGTTTGAAAGCAAGGTTGGTTCAAAATCTGATTTTATTGAGTTAAACAGTTCTTTATCTAGTATGACAGATTTATATTATACAGTTTCATATCCTTATGCATCATCAGGTAATAATCGGATTTCAACAGGTGATGTTGCGCAATCGATTAGTCAAGAAATTATTGAAATTGATGAAACATATTATGTATATCAATTAGATGAAGCATTAAAAGATTTAGAAGAAGCATATGAAGCTATGCAAACATATGGGGTTGAAAACCTTTCATACAATTTTTTGGGTAACACGCTTTATACAGATTTTACGACAGATTTAAGTCGTTCACAATCAATCGCATTATTCCAAGAACTCGCACAAGTAGTTGATAATATCGCAGTTGAAAAACCATTTAGTTACTTATGGTTTGCTGATGTTATTTATGATATTCCAATGTATTCAAGTCAACAAAGCAAATTTAGTGATACCGTGCCTTTTTATTCTATTGTTTTATCAGGTTATCAAATGGTTTACGGCAGAGCAAGTAATTTCTTTTCAAATAAGCAAAACGAATTATTACGTATGGTTGATTATAGCGTTTATCCATCATTTTATATTACATATGAAGCTTCATATTTATTATTAGATACTGGATCTTCTGACATATTTACATCAAGATATAGTGATTGGGAAGATGAAATTATAAATCAATATCAATATGTTAATGATGCATTGAAAAATGTTATTGGACAAAGCTTTGTATCTAGAGAAGTTGTTGGTTTAGGTGTTGTTAAAAATGTTTATGATAATCAAACAATTGTTTATGTAAATTATTCAGGAAATGATATAGTCGTTGATGGTATGACGATAGGAGCCATGGATTATGAGGTGGTCTTATCATGAAAAAAATACTTCAATTTATATCAAAGATATTAAAAAAAGTAGGGCATTTTTTAACACATAATTGGTTTATTGAAATTTCAAATAAAGAAATTATATGGTTCCATAAATTTCATCAAACGATTACTAATCGATTTAGAGAAAGTATTCAAGGATATGCATTTATATCTATTTGGATTTTTGGATTTTTAACACTTACATTATATCCACTAGTAACATCAATATTTTATAGTATTAATAAAGTAACTATTACAGGTGGACAAGGTATTCAATTTGAGATGGTTGGTTTTGATAATTATGTTCAAATATTTACAACCGATCTAGATTTTATGCAGTATCTACAATCATTTATAGGAGATATTATTCTTCAAGTACCAATTATATTAATTATTTCGATGTTGATTGCGATTCTTTTAAATCAAAAAATTAAATTAAGAGGATTTTTTAGATCTATTTATTTTTTACCGGTTATTATCGTGAGTGGTCCTGTTATTAATGAATTACTTCAACAAGATGCAGGTAGTATTCCTTTAATTCAAGAACTTGCTGTCATTGAAACTATAGAAGCCGCTTTACCAGCTTTTTTAGCTGAACCTATTACAAATTTATTTTCAGAAATTATTATTATTTTATGGTTTTCTGGTGTTCAAATTGTCTTATTCTTAGCAGGCTTACAAAAGATTGATGGTGAAATCTATGAAGCAGCGCAAATTGATGGGGCATCACCTTGGGAATCATTTTGGAAAATTACATTACCATCCTTAAGACCAATTATTTTAGTCAGCGCTGTATATACCATTGTCATGCTCGCAACATTTTCTACCAATTCAATTATTAAGCATATTCAAACGTTAATGTTTGATACTTCAAGGGGTTATGGTTATTCAGCAGCATTATCTTGGGTATACTTTATTGTTGTTGCAATGATTTTAGGCATAGCAGTCTTACTTATTGCATATCAAAAAAAACCAAAGACTAAGAAAGTGAGGGGATAACGATGACACAAAAATTAAAGTTAATCAATAAGCACTCACTTAGAAGAAAATTATTTGGTTATAAGTTAACAGATGGTCTTGTTTTTCAAATTATGATTTATGTATTATTAGTGACCATAGGCTTTGTTTATGTTTATCCACTATTACATATGGTATCCTTTAGTTTTCAAAGCTTAGAAGATTTGCTTAATCCAATGGTCAGTCAAGTGCCCACAACATTTTATTTACAAAATTATGTAGATGCATTTACAGTATTAAAATATTTTGAAACGATGGGCTCAAGTTTAGCAGTGACATTGCTGCCTGCAATTATGCAAACATTAATAGCATCGCTTGTTGGTTATGGCTTTGCGCGATTTGAATTTCCATTGAAAAAAACATTACTTGCATTAGTAGTTGCTACATATATTATTCCACCACAAGTTACAATGATTCCTAAGTATGTATTATTCTTTAATATAGGAATCTTAGAAACTGTATGGTCAATCATATTACCAGCAACATTAGGGCAAGGCTTAAATTCTGCAATATTTATTTTAATATTTTATCAGTTTTATAAGATGATTCCTAAAGTATTGGATGAAGCAGCACAAATTGATGGAGCAAGTCGGATTTATACATATTTTAAAATTGCGATTCCATTATCTATACCATCATTTATTACAAGTTTCTTGTTTAGTTTTGTATGGTATTGGAATGAAACTTATATTTCAACATTATTTTTAGGTAGTGGTGTTGAAACACTACAGATGAGACTTGCAGACTTCGTGTCTGAATATAGTTCGATTTTAGGTAGTTCACAAGCAATTAATTATGCAAATGAAGCTGTTAGAATGGCAGCAACAATGCTTATCATTGCACCGATGCTTATCGTTTACTTCATTATGCAAAGATGGTTCATTGAGGGTATTGATAGAGCAGGAATAACAGGAGAATAAAAAATGAAAAAACTATTAACATTAGCTTTAATCATTATTACGCTCGTGACATTAGTCGCGTGTGATTTAGAAGAAGATGATCCAATTGTTGATCCGTTACAAGCACAAAAAGATATCTTATATAATGAATCAGAATTAGCATTCAATTTTTTCTGGGAAACATCAAATAGTAATGAATCGTCAGCTGGTTATGGACTTGCAAGAGACAGATATCCAGGCAACTCCACAATCGCTTCAGTAGCTTCTGTAGGCTTTGCATTAGCAAGTATCCCGGCAGGCGTTGAAAATGGATGGATTACTAGAGAAGAAGGTGAAACACGAGCACAAAAAACATTAGAAACGATGCTTACGCTTGATCGTGTTAACGGCTTCTATTATCATTTTTTAAATCTTTATACAGGCGAAAGAGCATGGAATAGTGAAGTGTCTATTATTGATACAGGACTTATGTTATCTGGCGCGATAGTTGTTGCTGAGTATTTTGGCGGAACAGTTAAAGAATTAATGAATACAATTTATGATGATATTAATTGGAATTGGTACACCAGCACAGGCAGTAATATGTTTTATATGGCGTATAGTCCTGAATCTGGTTTTAGTGGTGCTTGGAATCACATGGCAGAACAAATGGTTTTATATGTTTTAGCTGCAGGTTCTGATACATATCCAACAGATGATTCATTATATAAAACAGTAAAACAAAATGTTAGAGCAGCATATGTGGGTACATATACTTCATCATCAACTGGTGAAGAAGTAGGTCCTTATTATTACACATATGATGGTTCATTATTTCAACATCAATATTCACATGCATTTATTGATTTTAGAGATATTGTTGATTATCAAGGCACTGATTGGTTTACAAATGCAACGATGGCAACAAAAGCTAATTATTTATATACAGTTGACAATTCAAACTTATATAATACATATTCAGAAATTTCATGGGGACTTTCGGCTTCTGATGGTCCAAATGAATACCGTGCATATGGTGCACAATTAGCAAAAAGCAATTCACAAAATGGAACGATTGCTCCTTATGCTGCAGCAGCATCTGTGAACTATTTAGAATATGAGTCACTTATGGCTGTTGAAAATTATTATTCAATGGATGAATTAGTAGGTGAATATGGATTAAAAGATGCATATAATTTAGGGCCAGTTAATCCGTTATATAATACAACAATCAATAGTCTTACACCTTGGTATGATGATGATTATATTGGTATTGATAAAGGGATTACAATACTTATGATTGAAAATTATCGGTCAGAATTAATTTGGACATATTTTATGCAAAACGAAAATGTTAGACAAGGATTAATTAATTTAGGATTTTTAAATGTAGAGTAAAAAAAGGAGGAATAAAAAATGAAAAAGATTTGGATTTTTTTAATGTTTATTGCTTCATTAGGCTTGTTAGCGTCGTGTGATGAAGAAGCTGAAGAAGTAATTGACGAAGGGCCCGATTCAATTGATATTGCAATCAGTGGATTAGAAGGCGAAGGGACTCTAGCGTCACCTTACCTATTAGAGATTAATGTTGGCGAAACTATTGAAAAAAATATGGCAATTGAAGGTACTTATGATTCAATTGAATATTTATTTGGTAAAGTTGAAGACGATAAATTTGTTGTTGATGACCAAATACAAAATGTTAGTTTTAATGATCGCTCAACAGATGATTACTTAAGTGTTGTTGGTAGTTCACAAGGAGAAAGTATGCTTAGAATAAAAGGTAAGGATATGTCATCATCTGCATATATTTCAATTAATGCTATAACAAGAGATGGATCAACCGAAGGTGTCAAGGATTATAGTAAATCACTTAGAATACTTGCAATTGGTAATAGTTTTAGTGAAGATGCAATGACATATTTAGGTGAAATTGCTGCAAACTTTGGTTTAGAAGATTTTGTTATTGCTTATCTATATATTGGTGGGGCAACACTTGAAACACATTGGACAACTGTGTCAAATGGCACTTCAAGTTATCGCTATGAAAAAAATGTAGATAACACATGGGAAAATAAAGGTAACAAGAGTTTACTTATTGGTCTATTAGATGAAGAATGGGATATTGTTACACTTCAACAAGGAAGTGGATCTTCAGGTTTGACAGATACATTCCAACCATATTTAGATGATTTATTAGGTTATATTAATGATAATAAACTAACAGATACTACATTTATGTGGCATCAAACTTGGGCGTATGCACAAAGCAGTACACACTCAGAATTTTATAAGTATGATAATGATCAAATGACAATGTATAATGCGATTATGGATGCTTCTAAAAATTTTATTTCTAATGACTCAAGATTTAGACAAGTTATTCCTGCTGGAACAGTCATACAAAATATGAGAACCAGCTCATTAGGAGATACTTTAAATCGTGATGGTTATCATTTAAGTACTTTAGGTCGTTATGCAACTGCACTTATGTGGTTTAAAACGATTACAGGATTTTCAATTGATGATATTACATATAAACCAAATGTTGTGACTGATGAACAAGTCATTATTGCAAAAGAAGCTGTTAATAATGCTTATATGCAAATGTATGAAGTAACAGAATCACAATATAAATAAAAAAAGTACTTGAAACACTTGATTAAGAAAGCGGTTTCAAGTATACTGAAAATATAAGAGTATCGAAACGATTTTATCACACCTAAGGGTGTGTTAGAATTATTTACCATCGAAACGTTTCGATAAAAATATAATAGGAGGAAAATATGAAAAAATTAGGTTTGTTAGTTATAATCTTCAGTATGATTTTTACAGTCGTTGCTTGTAATCGTACTGATGATGTTGTAGATGACGTAGATACAACAAAACCTGTGATTACAGGTGTTACAACTATTGAAATTTCAGTAGGGGACACATTTGATCCACTTGCAGGTGTTACAGCAACTGATGATGTTGATGGCGATTTAACAGCAAGTATCGTTGTTTCTGGTGATACAGTTAATGTAAATCGTGCTGGCGATTATATCGTTGTATATACAGTATCTGATGCTGCTGGTAACGAAGCAGTTAAACAAAGAGTTGTTTCTGTATTAGGATTAGCAGGATTCTCAAATGGTGATTTTTCTGATGGTCTTGATGGATGGTCAACTTGGGTAAATGAATCTCAAGGTGTTGCAGCTGCTTTTTCAGCCGCTGATGGTGTTGCTACTATAGATATTACTGAACAATCAATTGTTAATGATAATAATTGGTGGGATGTTCAATTATCACAAAAAACACTTGCATTAACAGCTTTTGAATCATATACACTTAGCTTTACTGTTCAAGCAGAAAATGCTCGTAAAATGATGGTTCAAGTTCAAGGTGGCGGATTATCATCTAAACCTATTAGTGAACAATTAGTAGATATTACAACTGAAGCAGTTACTTATACATTTGATTTCTTTGCTAAAGAAGATTCAGTAGGTACGGAATTACAATTTGCTTTTGGTACATTCCATAAAGTTGATGGTGTTCCTGCCGAACAACAAACTGTACTTGGCGAAATTTATTTATCTAATGTTCAAATTATTGCTGGACCAGAATTAGAAAATCAAGCACCTGTCCTTTCAGTATCAACAAATATTTTATTACCAGTTGGTGCTACAAGCTTCTTAGTTAAAGGTGGTATTACAGTTTCTGATGATATTGATGATTTAACACTTGATGATGTAACATATACTGATACATCTGATGTAGCATTTGTTATTGGACAACCTGCAGTTAAAGGTACATATACTTTTGAATACAGTGTTACAGATAGTGATGGAGCAATTACAACAGCTACAAGAACATTATTTGTTGCTGATGCATTTGAAATTGCAGATTTTAACGAAGTAAATGAAGAAACTGGTGTTCCAGTAGGTTGGGTAGCATGGCATGAAGATACTAGAGGTGGCATGACTGTAACAACTACTGAT
>JBAYAP010000052.1:0-8698 GCA_041669715.1 Acholeplasmataceae bacterium | reverse complement strand
GTTTGAAGAAGTCGAAAAGGTAATAAATGATTATATGAATTACTACAATAATTATCGTTATCAATGGAACTTAAAACGAATGTCACCTAAAACTTATGGTGATATGCTTAGAAACACAAACAACAAAAAAGATGGTCGCTCTTTTGAAGAACAACCATCTATTGAAGTATTAAGATAATTTAATAACCTTTTTTTTAAATACTCCTTGACATAGGGTACACATTATAATTATTTCAGCTTTTAATTATTTTATTTAGCAAGTTCAGTCTTTGAAACAACCCAAGCATGCATTTTAATTTTAACCCAGAATCCATAGATTCCAATTGTAATAATTGTTAATAAAAACCATTTAATAAATTGTCCAAATAATTGTCCACCTTCACCAACAAATACAAGTTGATGACCATTAAGAATTGTATGTTTTGCATACCATCTTTGTTGAATACAAATAGCCCATGGAATACAAATACCCAATGTGATTATTGTAATTAACATTGCCAATAAGTTAGTTCCAATTAATCCTAATAACTTCCCTGTAAATTCTGATTTTTTCATATTATTCTCCCTATTTTTTTATATGACTTAAGTCATAAATTTCCCATAGAATTATTTTTAATATTTAATAATCTTTAATTTAATAAGTAAATCAAAAATTTAAAACATAAAAAATGTAATTCAAACTTCCCCATATTATTCGTATTATAAATAACTAATTTATATTTATTATACACTATATTTATTATAAATTAAAGATTATTTTAAATTTTATATATGAATATCTTAACAAGACAAAAAAAATACCTCTAAAATGTTATCATAACAAATAATTTATAATTATTATTAATGTACATTTTAAAGGTATATATTTAATTAAATATCTTTTTACTTTATTCTTTTGGTTCCACTTCACATGTATTTATACCAAATAATCGATATAAACCACAAAAACTCATTGCTGATGTTACGACCATTATTAAAGCAAGAACAAATAATATAATCGATAATACCATTAAATTATCATATAATATAGCACCTACCACCAAAAATACAATTGCTAGCCCATAACGGACCATTTTATCAACTCTACCAACATTTTTTTTCATACATCATACCTCCTATTAATTCTATTATAGTTCTAATCAAGAAATGAAGTATAACTAACGCTTTAAAAATCAGCATATTTTAAGATGTTAATCGTTTTTTTAGTTCGAGGATGTATAAATTGAATGTTTTCAAAATGAAGCATCAAATTTGGATATTCTAAATTAATATGACCATATAAAGGATCAGATACAATAGGATTTCCCATGCTTCTTAGATGAACTCTAATTTGATGTTTTTTACCACCGTGAATCACAACTCTTAATTTGGTGTATTGGCCAACTTCCTCAATTTTTTCATAATATGTTAAAGCTTTTTTTCCATTTGCTGATACTCTCATTTTATTATCATGACGATCATTGGCAATCGGTTGTTTAATCATCCCTTTTTCTTTTAATAATGAATTTTCAACAAGACACACATATGTTTTTTCAATATCATCAGTTTCAAATAATTTAGACATATAACTTTGAATCATTGGATGTTTAGCAAAAACCACAAGTCCTGTTGTGTCATAATCAATTCTATGCACTGGTAATATCGGATAATAAGTATCAAAATGATAAGCTATACGATTTGTTAACGTATCATAATCTTTTCCATCACTATAAACTAAACATTTTCTTGGTTTGTTTAATACCAATAAATCTTCATCTTCATAGACAATATCAATATCACCTTCAGAAGGTTTTACATCATCGTTTTTTATAGATGTTTGATCAACACTTAAAACATCACCATTATTTATAGCATCTTCTAGTTTAGCAACTTGATCATTGATTTTGATTGCTTGATTCATCTCAAGTATATATAATTTTTTATGTGCAATAAAAAACTGCTCTAAATATTTACGAACTGTCATTTGTTGCTCTATGTGATTCAATTTAAAATCTATCCATTGTTTATACATATTTATCACCTAAAATAAGTATATCACGAGGCCAATAAAAAAACCTCAAACGAGGTTTTAATTACTTGTTTAAACTAAATTTAATAGCAACAAACATATCATTAAATGCTTTAAAATGATTGTTATCTTCAGCATTCATAACATCAAATAATTTTTGAACTTCTTTTGGATTACTTATAATATGAGGTTTTGCCTTTACAATTTCTTCACCAAATTGAAGTTCTACTTGGTCGTGATCTTTCATATAGGCAACCTTATTTGATTGTCCTGATGTAATTACTAATAAATCACCTTCATAAGTTACATAATTTAATTTTCTTTGTTTATCTAAATAATTTAATACTAAAATACCTTTGTTATTCATTTAAAACACTTCCTTTTTCTATTCTATATAATATTGTAAATAACATCTATTTTAATCTAAATGGTTATGTTTTTTATCCTACTTTAGCTTTCATCATCTCTAATAAGACTTTTTCAACATCTTTAAGATCTTCTATATTTGATATACGTATATGTTTATCTTTTATAATTAACACAAGTGTTCCATATGAATAATACGTGTAATTTAAAGGTCTTAAATATCTTCTTAACGTCAATCTTGACTTAATTTCTATAATATCTGATAAATTTACTTTAATTTCTTTTTTCATCCATTTGTGTATATAAATATCATGATCAAGTTTTTCAATTAATAATACAGGTGAAAACACAGCTGATAAATTTGCAATAAATATCGATACAGCAAAACCTATAATAACAAATCCTGTAATCATAAGATTTTGATCAGTTTCTTGATATTGAATTACAAAATAACCACCAATAAAAAGCAGAACTCCAACCATGATTAATTGATTAAACATCGCTTTTGTAGATTTATAAGCAATTTTTTCTTTCAAGAGTAATCTCCTTTATTCGTCTTTCTTCCATTTGCCAAATACTTGATTAACCTGTCTTGCTACACGTACAAACGTAGTTGATTTTGATAATTCTTTAAGCCTTCTCGCTCCTACATACGTACAAGTCGATCTAAGACCACCTAATATATCTAATGCTGTATGGTTTATATCGCCACGATAAGGTAATTTAACAGTTTTACCTTCAGAACTGCGATATTCAGCAACTTGACCATAGTTTTTCTTCATGGCTGTTTCTGAACTCATCCCATAAAACATCATAAATTTCTTTGATTCATAAATTTTTTCTAAAGTGAGTGGATTAACTAAACCAGAATCACGTTTTTCAGTAATGACAGTACCACCACCTTGATCATGACCTGCAAACAGACCACCTAACATCACAAAATCGGCTCCAGCACCAAACGCTTTAGCAATATCACCAGGACATGTACATCCACCATCGCCAATAATATGAGCCCCTAGGCCATGGGCAGCTTCTGCACATTCAATAATTGCTGAAAGTTGTGGATAACCAACACCTGTTTGAATACGTGTAGTACATACACTACCAGGTCCAATACCAACTTTAACAATATCAGCACCTCTTAAAATAAGTTCTTGTGTCATATCAGCAGTTACAACGTTTCCGGCAATGATTGTATGATGAGGAAACTCTTTTCTAACTTTTTCAACAAAAGCTCCAAAAAATTCCGAATAGCCATTAGCCACATCAATTGTAATAAATTCGATTTCTGGATGTGCTTGAAGTATACTCACCATATTTTTATAATCATTTGGATTTGTTCCTGTACTAATTGAATAATGATTTGGTTTTAATTTTGACCCTTTTTGATTAAAGGCTTGAACATTATATGTTTTTACTAAACAAGTAAATAAATCATGTTCTTGCAAAGCTAGTGCAACATCAATCATCCCCACACCATCCATATTAGATGCCATAATTGGTATGCCTTGCCATGTTTTTTTACTGTGTCTAAAAGTATATGTTCTCGTTAAATCTACATCTTTTCTACTTTTTAATGTAGAGCGTTTAGGACGAATAAGCACATCGCTAAAGTCTAATTTTTGATCATCTTCTATACGCACAAAATACACCCTCTATTTTCTAAATATTTTTTACATGTCTATTATACAACATTTTACAAAGCATGAAAACAACAATCCCTGTGATTGCACCACCAAAATCAATAACTACATCTATTAATGATGAAGACCTATCATCATGTAATAATTGAATGGCTTCATCAATTATTGCAGTCATAAGGATAATTAATAAAATATATATGATATTTTTAATATTAATTATTTTAGATTTAATCAAATAAATTAACCAAAACATTGACAATATAAAATATTCAGTAAAATGTGCCAATTTTCTTATAACTATATGTAATTGATCAATATTAACATCTATTTGAACAAAATTTAATATTTTAACTAATTGCATTGTTATAAACCCAGATTCTTGTGAAGATAATTCCCCACTTAAAAAAGATTGACTCCAAATAAAGATTGTCAATATAAAAATAATGATAAGCCATTTATTAAACTTCATACATTTTCTCCAATAATCAAATGTCTTTAATTGCAAAGATTACATATTTGCTATATAATGATTATATAATCAAATCTAGATTTATGGAGGTAAAATGATGAAAAATTCTAAGTTTAGTTATGGCTGGCTACTAAAATTTATATTAGCAGCAATTCTTGTAGGTGTAGGTATCTACATGGCATTTGCATCTGATGTTGTTTATGCAATTACTGGTATTGCAATCATTCTTTTCTCATTATTAAGAGTTGTTCCTCTTGTTAAATCTTTAAATAAAGAAATTCTTAGAACCCTTAATTTAATTGAAATTATCTTTGATATCCTTATTGGTGTTCTTGTAACATATATTGCATTTGCTAAAGGTGATGTTCTTGATAGTGAACCATTTTGGGGTTACGTTTACCGTTATTCACTAGTATTTGTATTCTATGCAAGAGGACTTGTATACTTTAACAGTGTAGTCTTCTTAGGTGAAAAAACCGAAGTTCCAAAATTTTGGATTCATATTGTATCACTTACATTAGGTGCTATTATCGCAGTTTATCCAAATTTTGATTACAACCTTGTTGGTATATTATTATTAATCATTTCATTATTTGGAGCATTTTATTTAGGTTATGATGGTTATAACGGATATAAATTATATCGTCAAAAATCATTAGAATTAAATGAAGGCGTTCAAAAAGATGTGACAAAAAAGAAACAAAAACAACCTATTGTTGATGAACCCGAAAAAGAAGATAGACCATACGTAAATTAATTAAAAAAGCGTCTTAGACGCTTTTTTCATATGGAGAACTCATGAAATATAAACATTTAGCAGGCATTGGATTTGCAACCATATTTGGATTATCATTTCTCTTTAGCAAACAAGCATTAAACTATGTCTCTCCTATGGGACTAATTGCCTATCGATTTTTAATCGCTTGGATTTTGTTTGTTATTTTGATTTTATTTAAAATCGTTAAAATACAATATTCTAAACATATGATCAAATATTTAATCTTAACAGCTTTATTTCAGCCCGTCATTTATTTTATTGCAGAAACTTATGGCCTAATGTATATAAGCAGTGGCGAGTCTGGACTTATGATTGCACTTATTCCTATTTTTGTTACATTATTAAGTGCTTGGATTTTAAAAGAAAAACCAAAAAAAATTCAATATTTATTTATTTTTCTCAGTTTTATTGGTGTTATTATCATTCAAGTCAATCAGCTCAATAGTTCTTCTAGTTATACTCGTGGATACATATTATTATTTGTCGCAGTCATTGCTGCTAGTTTATTTAACATTTCCTCACGCTATGTTTCTAAAGAAATATCGCCACAAACTTCAACATTCTTTATGACATCTGCCGGTGCATTAGTATTTAATATCATTTATCTTTTACAATTATTTTCAAAAGGAGAACTTAACAAATATATTTTAAATTTAGAACACATTGAATTATTACTACCAATTTTATATTTATCTATTTTCGCTTCTGTCCTTGCTTTTTTCTTAGTCAACCTAACATTAAAACATATGGAAGCACATGTTTCTAGTATTTATTCAAATATATCGACTGTGATTGCTTTAATTGCTGGAATGGTAATTTTACATGAACATCTATATATATATCATTATATTGGTGCACTACTTATTATTATCGGTGTTTATGGTACTGTTAAATTTCAAAAAAACAAAAGGAAACTTAATTAGTTTCCTTTTTCTTTGTTTTATATAATTTTACTATATGAGAAATTAAATCAATACAAACACTTACAATAGCTACTATGGTAATGACGACAATCACTTGTTCAATGATATAACTTATTTCTTGATATGACATATTAACATAAGTTGATAGATAATCTATAAACCCAACATTAATAAAATCTGGATGATTAATTAACACAACAAATGCTGTAAGACCTAATAATTGACTAATTGCATGAATGACAACCATTTTTACATTATATTTTAAATATTTAATCTTCATCAAATATACAATCATGTCAAGTACTAATGAAATAATTAAATACGGAACAATTGCTTTAATCACATCAGCAGAAAAGATAGTTACAACTAATTGTGAATTTTCATACCAACCAATCTTATTGGAATAAAACATCAATACAATAATAAAGAATATTGAAATAATGCTTACAATCATAAACTCAATAATTATACTAATCCGATTAATGGTTACTTTATCAGGTTTAGCAATATCTGGCAAATCTTTTAATTTCCAATTTTTTAATATCTTTTCTTTTGATTTTGGTTGACTCATGCCCCAAAAAACAAGTGTGACAATAGAAAAACAAATAAACAAAGAATCAAATAAACTACCAAAGATATTTGAAATCATTTGAACAAATATTTCAAAAATTGATAAATCACCAACATTAATTAAACTATCAAGCGTTGTAGCTAGTACAGCAATACAACCAAAGATAATCAATACAATTTTTAATGTTGTTATATAGTCATTATAAAATAATGGATCAATTACATGTTTTTGTTCACCTAGGTAGTTTTGAGCAATCACTCGAGGATTACCTAAATTGTGAAGAACTTCATCTATTTCTAAATCAGATGGATTCTCACTTAACATCTCATAAATATTTGATTCTAAATCTTTTTTTACTTCTTCCCTTTGATTTTCGGGCAATCTTTTAGTTACTGCAAATACATATTTATCAATATAATTTTTCATTACTTATTCTCCTTGAATAATATAGCCATTTCTTCATGAATCAACAGCCATGCTTCTTTAAGTTGATCCAAAACCTCAAATCCTAGATCACTTAATT
Organism: Acholeplasmataceae bacterium; assembly: GCA_041669715.1. Taxonomy (GTDB): domain Bacteria; phylum Bacillota_I; class Bacilli_A; order Acholeplasmatales; family Acholeplasmataceae; genus WOFB19. The sequence goes on along the minus strand of JBAYAP010000052.1, from coordinate 1,417 downwards.
GATAAAACTTTCTAGGTCTTGATTCTGAAGTATCCCAGGTACTTTCTAATAATCCTTGATTTTCAAGTCTTCTTAATAACGGATATAATGTACCCGCTTCAATATTTACGCCTAAATCATTAAGTGTTTGAAGCAACTGATACCCATAAGCTTCTTTTTTTAATGCATTTAGTACTATCATAATTTGAGTCCCTCGTCGCAATTCAATAATTAAACTATCAACGATATGATTTTCTTCCATATGATCACCTCACAATATATATTATACTGTATGTCATACATTGTTGTCAATAATATTATATAGTTTTATGTATTCTATTTACCTGAGCACTAAATTAAACTATAATGTATATAGTTTTAAAATAATAAAATGAAAGGAACATCCTATGCAATTTACATCTTATTTAAATGATAATAATCCAAAATTAGAATTAAGTGTCAAGGGTTTTGGTACAATTGAACTCGAATTATTTCCTGAGGTTGCACCTAAAACAGTTGAAAACTTTTTAAATCTTATTAACAATAATTTTTATGAAAATCTTTTATTTCATCGAGTGATTAAAAACTTTATGATACAAGGTGGCTGGGGCAAACCATTAACACCAATTGTTGGTGAATTCAAAGAAAATGGTATTGATAACCCTTTAATACATTCAAGAGGTGTTATTTCAATGGCTCGAACATCAGATCCCAATTCAGCATCTTCTCAATTTTTTATTATGCATAAAAATTCACCCCATCTTGATGGTGCTTATGCCGCATTCGGTGCAGTGACTAAAGGTATTGAAATAGTTGATCTAATAGCACAAGTTAAAACTGATTATCAAGATAAACCAATTGATGATATCGTCATCACATCATTTAAACTTATTTAAGTCACAAATAAAAGGCCATTCAATTGAATGGCCTTTTTCTTATAATTCTTGAATTAATTTTCTAATAATCTTTTCAAAAGTTTGTAACTCTTCTTCAGTTAATATACCTAATACTCTATTTAAGATTTGTTGATTTGCATCTTTAATCGTTTTAAATATGTCTTCTCCTTGTTGTGATAAAAGATATTTATTTTTATAGGTATTATTCCCTACTTTTTCAACATAACCTTTTTCTTCTAAATCTTTTAGAGTCCTTGAAGTATGTGCTTTATCCATATGCATATATTCAGATAGCTCTTGTTGTGTAATACCATTTTCATATTTTTTTATAACCATAATAAATGGTATATGTCGTCTTGTAAGATTTGAGGAAGCCATAATAGTTTCATGACTTTCACTAATCTTTTTTTGAATACTATGAAATAATAAAGGCAAATAACTAATATCTTTTTGCATATTTATCACACTTCGAATTGACTATTATATAAATCTGCATAAAATCCATTTGCTGCTAATAACGTTTCATGATTTCCAGTTTCAAC
>JBAYAP010000051.1:0-8721 GCA_041669715.1 Acholeplasmataceae bacterium | reverse complement strand
GTTCCTCCTGTACCATGAAGTGGAGAGTAAACTATTTTTACTTTCTTTTCTTCATCATAGATTTTAATTTTTTCAACTTCTTTTAAATATATATCATCAAAAGATTCATCAATATATGTTATATGTGTATCAAGTGTATTTATATCAAACGGATTTTTTATTTGATTAATCTCATGAATGACTTGATTAGCTGTTTCAATATTTAATTGTGCACCTGTTTTATCATATGCTTTATAACCATTATAAGTTTTTGGATTATGAGAAGCTGTAATCATAATACCAGCATCACATTTAAAATATCTAACAGCAAAACTAAGCATTGGTGTCGGTCTTAAGTTTTCAAAAACAAAAGATTGAATGCCTTGTCTAGCAAGCACCATTGCTGCTTGTTTTGCAAATTTTTTAGAATCTAATCTATTATCATATGAGATTGCAACACCACGTATTAATCCTTGTTTATTTAAATAATTTGCTAACCCTAATGTTGCTTTTGATATGGTATATATGTTAATACGATTTGTACCAACACCCATAATACCTCTAAGACCACCTGTACCAAAATTTAAATCTTGATAAAAGGCATCTGCAATTTGCGCTTCATTTAATGTATCTAATTCTTTTTTAAGTTCTGGAATAAGATTTTGCGATTTCCAGAAATTATAATTGTCTTTATAGTTCATTTATATCACCTGTTTATATTATAACGCAAATACTATTAAAATTATGAAAATGAGGATAAAATCACATAATCAAAAAAGAAAACCTATGTATATTTACATAGGTCATAGATTTTATAGGTGATTCTTTACAAAAATTTGATATAGGCCTTTTAAAACAAGATCGGGATCTCTTTCTAAAGGATGCTTACATAAAGGTGCAATCGTTGAAGATAAGCCACCTGTTAAAAGAATATTAAATGATTCTTTAGTTTCATCATATATTCGATCAATTAAGCCATCAACTTGAGCAGCAACGCCATAAGTAACACCAGATTGCATACAATGTACCGTATTTGTACCAAGTACTTTTTTAGGCACAACAATATCAATATCTGGCAATAATGCTGTATTACTTACTAAAGCTTTAATAGATATACTAACACCTGGTGTAATAATAACACCCGTAATAGTTTTATCCTTAACATAAATATATTTAATTGCCGTTCCTAGATCAACAATTAATGTTGGTTTTTGATGATCAACAATACCGGCAGCTCCACAGATTAAATCTGCACCAATTTCTCGTGGATGATCGGTTTTAATGTTAATTCCAGTTTTAATACCTGGTTCAATAACCAATGGGTTAATGTTTAAATAATGTTTGCTTATTTCAACTAATTTTTCGGTAATTCTAGGCACAACAGAACTTATAGCTACTTGTTTAATTAAACTAAAATCAACCACATTTTTCATTTGAATATAATATTCATCAGCGGTTTTTGAAACAATGGTATTTAAGCGATAAGTATCTAAAATTTTAAAGCCATCAGATACACCAAAGCTAATATTTGTGTTACCTACATCAAATAATAAAATCATAAAATCACTTCTTTCTAAATTTTATTTTTCACTTGTTGTAAAGCTAAAATGATTGGTGTTCCAATTAATGCCGCAAATAATGTTTCAATAACACCATTGGTTGCTGCAATTGTAACTAATATACCAATTTCGCTACTTGCAAATGATGGGAAGGCAACATATAATTCATGCAATACATCACTTTCAAATAATAATACAGCAAGCAATACGATAATTGTATGGGCAAAACTACTTAAAATAAGTGCTGAGGGAATCATCACGTCAGTTTTGCGTTCATGAATAAATGCATAATATACGGTAATAAAGCCAGCAGTAATGAGTAATCCTAAAAATACAACAATACCTTCATTCCAACCTGTAAAATTTACAATTTGTTTTGAACTGTAATAAAAGCCTAATATTGTTACAACAATAATCATTGCAAATATGACAATATCACTTTTTTTAACTTTTTGAAGGGCTTTTAATCCCTTAAAGATAAAATAAGAAGCAACAATAGTTAGTAATCTAGGTAAAATTGATACCAATGGATTAATAAAAGCCTTATTTAAGCTTACTGTACCTTCATAAGGCAGTGCTTGGATAAGTGACCCCACACCAAAAAACATACCCAATACTAAACTATATTGTATGGGTAACAAAAAAACACCAATAAATACAGGAATTGGAATTAGCGTGACCGCTGTAGTTCCTATTGTGATGTATCCTAATTGTGGTACGAATGTCATCACGACAATAATTGCTGCAAGTACAGATGTAAAAATTAAATCCTTTAAACCATCTTTTTTCATTTTATTTTTCTCCTTTTTAAGCCCTTAAAGGGTCTCATAAGTCAACTATATTATACTATAAATTATAAATATTTCAAGAAAAAAAAGATGATGCGCATCCATCATCTTTATATTTTATTTAATATATGCTCCCCAAGGGCTATTATCGGGATCTGTATAAAGTCTTTGTCCTCGATTTAAATCGGTAATCATTTGTACTTCTTCTTCTGATAATTTAATGTATTGCGCTTTAAAATTTTGTAAAATTCGACTAGGTGTTATCGATTTAGGAATCATAATCATTTGACGATGTAATCCCCAAGCAATAACAATTTGTGCAATGGTTGCATTATGTTTTATTGCAATTTCTTCTAGTGTTTCTTTATAAGGTTCATTAAAGACGCCACCTCGCATAAAAGGCCCATAAGATTCCATTTGAATATGCATTGCATCTAAATATGCTTTAAGCGGTACTTGCGTTAAACCAGGATGACATTCGACTTGATTGACCATGGGTTTAATCGTTGCAATTTCTAATATATCTTCAATCATATGTTTTTGAAAATTAGAAATACCGATTGCTTTTGCTTTACCTGCTTCATAAATCTTTTCAAAAAAGCGCCAAGTATCTTGATTAATATTTTTATCGCCATTTGGCCAATGAATTAAATATAGATCGACATAATCAGTTTGTAGAGCCTTAAGTGAAGCATTTAATTGTTTTTCCATATAAGAAATGCTGCCAGTTCTTGCTTGCTTTGTTGTAATAAAGATATCTTTTCTATCAATATTTGAATCTTTAATTGCTTGACCAATACTTTCTTCGTTTTTATACATTTGTGCAGTATCAATAAGTCTATAACCTACCTCTAATGCATATTTTACAGTATCATAAGCAGTTTTACCATCAGCAACTAAAAATGTGCCTATACCCAATTGCGGCATTAAAACACCATTACTAAGTTTCATAAGTTCAATCATTTTAAGCTCCTTTCAAATTATTAATCTTTTCTAAATTTAAGTCATTTAAAAGTGTATAAAGTATACTTCTTGCTGCATCTAAATCTCTTGTGTCCATCATCGCAGCTGTTGAATGAATATATCTTGCCGGTAAACCAATGGTTGTAGCAAGTACACCATCAAGTGCATCAAGTGCTTTTGCAGCGTCTGTGCCACCTTTTGATGTAAAGTATTGATAACAAATATTATTTTGTTCAGCAAGTTTTGTTATATAAGTTAACAAGCCTTGATGCATAACATTTTTAGGATCATATATTCTAACTAAAAAACCTTTACCTAAAGCACCTAAAGCATCTTGATCAGTCATATCATTAACAGGTGAGGCATCAAGGGCCAAAAATACATCAGGCTTAAACATATTTACAGCTGTTTCAGCACCTCTTAAACCAACTTCTTCTTGAACAGTTGCCCCAATAGCTAAATTAAAAGGTAAATCAATGGTGGAAAAATGTTCAATTGCTTCTAAACTCAATCCACAGCCATAACGGTTATCAATTGCTTTAGAAATTATGCGATGAGGGTTTTTTGTATAAGCAAATGGATTATTAAATAAAACCATATTGCCCAATTCAACACCATAGCTTAAAGCCTCTTGTTTTGAAGATGCACCAATATCTAAAATAAGATCAGTAATAGTTACTGATTGTGTTGTTTTTAAATGTGGTGGTAAAGCACCAACAACACCTTTAATAATGCCGTCTTTTGTGTGTACATTTAAAACTTGAGAGACAAATACTTCGCCATTTAATCCACCGATGTTTTGAAGTTTTAACATGCCTTGGGATGTAATACCAACAACAAGTAAACCAACTTCATCCATATGACCAGCAACCATAACGGTTGGCGCATTTTTGATTTTAGAAGGCTTGTATGCAAAAATAGAGCCTAATTTATCTCTTTTGATTTCATATTGTGGATATTTTTTAATCCATGTTTCGATATATGTTGCAACCTTTTTTTCAAAACTTGAAGTTGCTTCTAAATTAAATAAGTCAATATATATTTGATTAAGCATGTTTTTTTTGTCCTTTAACTTGATTAATAGTACTTATTAACCGTTTTTTTTCTTCATATTCTGTCATGTATAAACTAGGTTCTAATTGATATGTCACATCAAATATATTAAAAACCTTAGCAATCGTTTCTAAACTATCTTCAAAAAAAGGTAAAACATCAGTTCTAAACTGTAAAATTCCATCTTTTTTTAAAGCATGAGCATATAATGCTAAAAAAGAAGGTGCTGTAAGTCGTCTTTTATGATGTTTCTTTTTAGGCCATGGATCAGAAAAATTTAAGTAAATATAATCGATACTTTCAAATGTTAAATATTGTTCCAAGTGTTTTCCATCATCAAATATAATAAACAAATTATCTAAATTTAATGCTTCTTTTTTTTCGACGATTCGATAAATTACTGACATGTTAATTTCAAAGGCTATAAAAAAATCATCTTTATTATCGTGCGCTAGAGATGTGATAAATTGTCCTTTGCCACTGCCTATTTCAAGATGAATCTTTTTATTTTTAGGTAAGTTTAATTGTTGGGGTTCAATAATGACACCCTTAGATTTTAATAAATCAAGGGTGACAAACGTTAATTTTTTTTGGCGCATAAATGTTTATATAATAAAATGATAGAATCTATCACTTTATGCAATACTTCCTAAACCTTCTGCAATAATAAAATCACTTAAAGCTTGAATTGCTTTTTCAGCATCATCACCTTCAGCAGCAATAACGATTTCTTCACCTTTGTAAATACCTAATGACATTAAACCCATAATTGATTTTAAATTAACTGTTTTACCCATGGCAGATAAATTAACTTCTGATTCAAAGTTCATTGCTAGATTTACTAATCTTGTTGCAGGTCTTGCATGAATACCATACTCCGAAGTAACAATAAAAGTTTTTTTCATTTTTTAAGCTCCTTTGCTTGATAAAAATTGATATATTTCTTTTGCATGTTCTTTAAATAGAACAGTTATTTTATTCCCAGATATAAATGCTGGTAATTTTTCATTTGTAAAATATGTTGCATCAATCTTTTTAGTGTCTAAAACATGAATTTTAATTCTTTGTTGTTCTAAATTTAAAGATTCAATATTATCTTTTGTTCCTAAAGCCATAAGTAAATTATCTAAAAATGTTTGATCAACAGGTATTTCTTTAGTTATTTTCTTTCTTGTAATTAACCATATGATTAAAACAAGCACAATAATGATTGCTACAATGATGACTCCTAAGTAATCATTGATGATATTTAAAAATATATTTGTCATACGTTCACCTTAATTAAATTATACATATTTTATCGCTTGATTTCAATTATTTAATAAACATTGCATCACCAAAAGAGAAAAAACGATATGATTTCTCTACTGCCATTTGATAAGCATTTTTAATTAGCTCTTGATTTGCAAATGCACTAACAAGCATTAAGAGTGTTGATTTAGGTAAATGAAAATTAGTAATTAAAGCATCGCATGCCTTAAATGTATATCCAGGATATATAAATATGCCTGTTTCAAACGTGCCCGCATGAAATCCATCTTGATAATTAGATTCAACAGTTCTAATTGAAGTGGTTCCCACACATATGAGTCGTTTACCACTTTTTTTTGCTTCATTTAATCGATTTGCGCTATCTTGAGTAATTGTATAAGTTTCTTTATGCATATGATGATCTTTAATATCATCGACTTGAACAGGTCTAAACGTGCCTAAACCGACATTTAAAGTTACAGGTATCATCTCTACACCTTTAGCTTTAATAACATCTAAAAGGTCTTTGGTAAAGTGCAAACCAGCAGTTGGTGCTGCAGCACTTCCTAAATTTTTGGCATAAACTGTTTGATATCTATTTTGATCTTCTAATTTTTCATGAATATATGGTGGAAGCGGCATCGTGCCCAGTTGTTCTAGAAGTTCAATAAAAATACCATCATAACTAAACTCAAATATTCTGATACCTTCTTCTTTAACACTTACGCAAGTTGCTTTTAATAAACCATTAAAATCAATTACTGTACCTACTTTAACCCTTTTCGCAGGTTTTGTTAAAGCTTCCCATGTATCTTTTTTTATTTCTTTTAATAATAACACTTCAATCACTGCTTGTGTTTCAGTTTTTAATCCCATTAATCTTGCTGGGATAACTTTGGTGTTATTTAGTATTAAAACATCTTGATCAGTTAATTCATTAACAATATCATAAAAATGTTTGTGCTCAATTGCTTGTGTTTTACGATTAATAACCATTAATCTTGAATGATCTCTTTGATCTTCAGGATGTTGTGCTATTAAAGATTCAGGTAAGTTGAAATCAAATTCGCTAACTTTCATTGTCTAATAATCCTTTATAATATTTTATGCCTAGCGCTTTATAAGTCTTTTGTGTAGCAACTCTGCCTCTAGGTGTTCTTTTGATATAACCTTCCATTAATAAATAAGGTTCATATACATCTTCAACAGTTGTCATTTCTTCACCAATTGAAGCTGCGATAGTTTCAATACCTACGGGACCACCATTAAATTTTTCAACGATGGCTTTTAAATATCTATAATCTGTATGATCTAATCCATTGTTATCAATACCAAGTTTACTTAATGCATGATTAGTGATTTCATCAGTGATGATGCCATCACCAATAATTTCTGCAAAATCTCTAACGCGACGAAATAATCGATTGGCAATTCTTGGTGTTCCGCGACTTCTTCTTGCAAGTGATGTTATTGCATCTTCATCAATTTTATTTTGATAGACATTTGAGGTTCTTATAACGATTTTTTTAAGTTCCGGTAGATTGTAATAGGATAATCTAAAGACAACGCCAAAACGGTCTCTAAGTGGCGCTGATAGATCACCATAACGTGTGGTTGCACCAATTAATGTGAATGGTGGTAAATCAATTCGGATAGAACGTGAACCTTGATCTTTTCCAATAACAATATCAAGCACATAATCTTCCATTGCACTATATAATACTTCTTCGACAAATCTTGGTAAACGATGAATTTCATCAATGAATAAAACATCACCTGGATTGAGTGAATTTAAGACTGCAGCTAAGTCACCACTACGTTCAATTGCAGGGCCACTTGTTACTTTAATTTGAACACCTAATTCATTTGCAATAATTTGTGCTAATGTCGTTTTTCCTAGTCCTGGAGGACCATAGAGTAAAATATGATCAAGTGCCTCTTTTCTTTTGAGTGCAGCTTTAATATAGACATCAAGCATTTCCTTTATTTCAGGTTGACCAATATATTGATCTAATGTTTGAGGTCTTAAAGTTTGATCTTCATCTTCTTTAATTGACATAGCTGTTACAATACGTTCGTTATCCATCATATCCCCTATTATTTAATCAATAATTTCAAAGCTTCTTTAATCATCATTTCTATTGACTGATCAATGTTTACTTTATGCATTACTTTTCTAATTTCTGTTTTATTATAACCAAGCGCTGATAATGCTTGTGTAACGTCATTTTCAGTTGTTGGTATCAGTGATTCTTCATCAGTAACTAATTTACCTTTTAAATCTAGAATAATTTGTTGTGCACTTTTAGATCCAATGCCTGGAAATTTCATTAAAAATTTTACATCAGCATTTTCAATAGCAACAATCGTATCTTCAACTTGATTTGCTGCAAGTATACTAAGTGCACTTTTTGGACCAATACCAGATACACTTATAAGTTTAATAAATAAATCTAATCCATCTTCAGAGTCAAATCCATAAAGCAAATTAGCATCATCTCGTACATAGTGATAAGTATAAACAAGCACTTCTTCATCAAGATGATAATGATATGGGTATGGTGAAAGTATTTGATAACCAATATCATGATTTTCAACAACAATATGTGTTGGTTTGATTGCTTTAATAAAACCTTTGATATATGCGTACATATAAATTCCATCACTTTCATAAATCTAAAATAATTATAACATTTTTTTAGACTTTTTTCTATCATAAGAAATGATTATGATATAATGAAAATAGGACGGGATAATTCATGAACAAAGATAGAATTAAATACTTTCAAATTGAATTTAGACTAAGAGTGAATGATGAAAAACTTTATCAACCAATAAATAAAGTTTTTTCACAAGAATTGAAGCTATTTGAGCCTTTTATAAATAAACAAAGTGATTTAGAAAAATTAAATAAATCGCTTTTTTTAGAAAGCATAAAACAGGTTAATCAAGATCATCAAATACTATTTGATAAGTATCAAAGAGCTTATGATGTTATCGTTAATAAAAATACTGAAGAAATTAAATTTCACCATCAACTTCTCATATCAAAAAAATATGAGATTACTCAAACTTATGATCAAAAAATGAAAAATATTCAAGATGAAAGAATGCATTTAAAAAATGAT
>JBAYAP010000050.1:0-8810 GCA_041669715.1 Acholeplasmataceae bacterium | reverse complement strand
TTTCATTTGCATTTATCTCTGTAGATAATATTTCTAAATTATTTCAATATGGAGATGTTGTGTTAATTACTGTCATTATTGTTATTATTATGGATTGTGTCATGACATTCTTTGGTTCAATGGCAAATGATGGTGCATTTAACGCATGGATTACGGATGTTACAAATACTGATAATCGTGGAAAGATTGAAGGTGTGATGGCCATATTGCCGTTAATGGCATTATTAATTATCTTTGGTGGTTTTGATATTTGGGTTCAACAAGATAATTGGCCAATGTTTTTTATGGTTTCTGGTGGTATTGTAACTGTTGGTGGTATTATCGGTATTTTCTTAATTAAAGAATCAAATGTTAAAAAGTCAGAAGTTAATTATTTACAAACACTTACTTTTGGTTTTAGAATTTCAACAATAAAAGAACATAGTAAATTATATACATATTTAATTGCAATGACGGTGTTTGGTATTTCGACACAAATATACATGCCATATTTTATTATCTATATTCAATACTATTTAGGTATTGATAGCTATGCCATTTTATTAGGGTTAATTTTAATATTTGCATCCATTGTTAGTGTTGTTGTAGGTAATTTTATTAAGTCAAACAATAAAAACAAATTCTTTATTCCAGGTATGGGTATTATGATTATTGGACTTATGGGTTTGTATTTTTCAAGAAATATTATTTTAGTTGGTATATCTGGTTTTGTGATGATGAGTGGAAGTTTATTATTAACTGCTATATTAAATGTAAAGGTCAGAGATTATACACCAATTGATAAAGTAGGTCATTTTCAAGGTATTCGTATGATTTTCTATGTGATGATTCCAATGATCATCGGACCATTTATAGGGGCTAGAGTAATTAGTGGAGCCAATGTTTTTTATGAAGATTTAGGGGAATTAAAACCTGTACCTTCACCTGGTATTTTTATTGCCTCTGCCATTGCCGTGCTCTTTATTTTATTACCGCTTTGGTTTGCTTTTAAAAAAGAAAAAATGGAGAATCAAGAATGAAACAGCTTTATACACCTTGGGGTCAAGAATTGGATAAAACAAATGTTTTAAGTGAATATCCACGACCACAGATGAAAAGAGATAGTTATTTAAATTTAAATGGTTACTGGGATTATGCAATTTATAAAAATGAAATAACAAGTAATTTTGATGGAAAAATATTAGTTCCGTTTTCACCAGAATCGGTTTTATCAGGCGTTTCTCAATTTGTTACACCTGATGATTATTTACATTATCATCGCACAGTAGTATTGCCAAATGATTTTTTAAAAGAACGAATTATTCTTCATTTTGGAGCAATTGATCAAGAAGCAAAAATATATATAAATAATCAATTTGTGATACATCATCTTGGTGGTTTTATTTCTTTTCAAATTGATATTACGGATTATATTAAAGGTAATGAATTTGATATTTATATCATTGTAAGAGATATTACAGATACATCGTATAGACAAACTGGTAAGCAAAGAATAAAGCGTGGTGGTATTTTTTATACGCCACAGTCAGGGATTTGGCAAACAGTATGGCTCGAAAGTGTTTTAAAAGAATATATTAAAGATTATACAATCACAATAGATTATGATACATCTAAAGTATTTTTTAAATTAGTTACAAATCACGAGATTAAAGATTTAATTAAAATCAAAATATTTTTTAAAGACAAATTAATACTGGAACAAGAATTTAACGATTTTAGTTTTTCTATTTATTTAGAAGATAAAAAGTCATGGACACCAGACAATCCCAATCTATATGATTTTGAAATTATTTATAAACAAGATATTGTTAAAGGATATTTTGGCATGCGTAAATTTGAAAGAGTCTTAGATGAATTTAATAAGATGCGTTTTTATTTAAATAATGAGCCATATTTTTTATCAGGTGTACTTGATCAAGGATATTATCCAGATGGATTATTGACACCACCAAGTGATATGGCAATGATTTATGATATCCAAACAATGAAAGATCTTGGATTTAATCTTTTAAGAAAACATATTAAAATAGAACCTTTGCGTTGGTATTATCATTGTGATCGTATTGGTATGATTGTTTGGCAAGATATGATTAATGGATCAGCTAGAAAAGATATGATTTTTCATGGAGGGTTAGCTTTAGCAAATATTCATTTATCCGATAAGAATTATTGTTTATTTGGAAGAAAAAGCATTGAGGGAAGAAAACAATACCAAATAGAATTAGATGAGATGTTAAATCATTTAAAAAATGTTACGAGTATTGCTACTTGGGTTCCCTTTAATGAAGCGTGGGGTCAATTTGATTCATTATCGATAGCAAAACATGTTCTAAAAACAGACTCTACTAGACTTATAGATCATGCCAGTGGATGGTCAGATCAAAAAGGTGGAGATTATTATAGTCGTCATATTTATTTTAAAAAAATTAAATTTTCACAAAAAAATGCTAAAAAAAGAATTTTAGCATTGACAGAATTTGGTGGATATAGTCTCATGCTTCAAGAACATAGCTATCATCCAGAAAAAGTTTTTGGATATAAAAAATTTGACACTATACAAAGTTTAGAAGATGCAGTGTGTCATTTATATGAAACAGAAGTATTACCTGAAATTGATAAAGGACTTAGTGTATTAATCTATACGCAATTATCCGATGTTGAAGATGAAGTAAACGGATTGTTAACATATGATAGAAAAATACTTAAAATTGATGCTGACAAGTTAATCGATATTAATAAAAAACTTAATCAAAGATTTAATAATCTATATATAAAAAAACTAGAATAAATTTTCTAGTTTTTTTTATAAATTATGATTTATTGAATACCCAATTTTTTTGAATAAAGAAACTACCAATAAACAATATACTATCGACAACTAGTTTAATCACTGTTAAATTAATTGGTAAAAATGATAATAAATATACAAAAGTTATACTTAATATAAGTTGTAATATGTATAATATGAAGTATTTATTGAATTGTTTTTTAATGGGTTGATCATGACGACTAAAACTCCAATTTCTATTTAATAGGAAATTAAGTATACCTGATATAATTCTAGCAATAAGGGTTGCTAATAAGACTAATACAAAAATATTTTGATTTAAAAGGAAAGTTAAGATGGTAAATAAACCTAAATCAACCACAGCGCAAGAACCAGAAGATATCGCAAATCTTAAAGGTCTTTTATATATTCTATAAGAGTCGACAAAGGGTTTAAAATGTGATGATTTATTATCTTCAAGATAAGTTGTTTGAATAGGAACAAAAACAATAGGATATGGTTTTTTAGCTATTTCTGTTAAAAAAGTCATTTCATAATCATATCTATTTTCTTTTATTTGTAAGGCATCATTTGTTAATGCAACCGGAATACCTCTTAATCCTGTTTGTGTATCTTTACATGTTATTTTAGTATCCAATTTAAAATAGATTGAAGAAAATTTATTACCTAATCTACTTTTGGTAGGAACTCCTTTACCCGTTAAATCGCGCGTACCTAAAATTAAAGTATTTGGATGTTCATCAAGCGCACGAGATACATTTAAAATATCAGATGATTGATGTTGTCCATCAGCATCACATGTGATATATCCGGTTAATTGATCCATGTGATGATAAGCATAGGTGATACCGGTTTTTATTGCAGCGCCTTTACCCATGTTGATTTCATGATATAAAACAGTGCAACCTTTTTGTTCTAAATTGTTAAATATAGGTTTACATTTTGTAGAACTGCCATCATCAACAATTAAAATTTGTTTTAAATTTAAAACAAATAGTTCATCAACAAGCTGATTTAATTTTTGATCCGGTTCATAAGCTGGAATAATAATTATATTCATAGATTGGCCTTTTAATTTTTAGATTTTTTTGAATCATTAAAATAAACAATGATGGAAATGAATAACAATAAAATACCAACAATAAAAAATATTTTGACAAAACTTGATTCAGAACCATAAATATCAAATACACCATGAAGAAGACTTCCAACAACTAATGTTGTTAAACCCATATCCCATAAATGCTTAGCTAAATCTGTTAGATTGTTAAAGGCTAACATGATCAAGGATAATAAACCGCCGCCAATTAAAGGGATTAAATATGCGCGTGACATATAATTAGAACTTACACCATGAGCAAATAGACTATATATATAATTAAATAAAATTAAGAACAAACTTACTAATAAATATTTCAACGTAAGTTTTAATTGTTCTTTATGCTTTACTAATATAGACACAATCGCCCACCCCTCTTTCGTCACCTTCACTTGGGTTGTTAACAACTTCATTATCAAACCACATCGTAGCCGAACCACCGCCATCAAAATTATAAGCTTCGGTACAATTAAGTGATGCCATGATATCAGCTAACTCTTCAATATCTACACCAGTAGAACTTGTTGAACGGCCATCAACTGTTACAAACATAAAATGATTAGTATCTACATAGCCTATAGCTGATCTTGGATTATTTGCTGCACTTCTTTGCAAGCCATCATTGACACTAGCAACTGATACACCATTTTTAATTAAGACAGGTCCAAATGACCATAATTGCCATGCACCATCATCTAAGATATCATTGATATTAGAATCACTTTCGGTTAAACTGTTAAAACTACCATCTTTATATAGAACAGCAGCATCTCTACCGCTTGCAGAAGATCTTAAAATTTTACCATTTTTAATTACAAAACCCTCATTGTAATGACTGGCATAATCAGCATTGATTGCAAATATTGCATCATGATCAGTTGCCATTTCTGATACAGTTTGGGTAACGTTACTGCCACCAAAAGAATTATAAGCTAATGCTGATAATATTAATTGTGCATCTGAAACGACGACATCAGCAACATATACATTAGAACTATAAGCTCTTATTTGATAAATGGTTATAATCATATAATCAGAAGTGTATGTTCCGATGACAGTTCCTGACTGTAATGTGCTTGGGATGGTTCCTGGATATATTAATTCTTCAGAGGGAGCTTCAATAACAATTTCAGGATCATCAATGACATAACCGCCATGAGGAATTACAAATTCATACAATAAAACAAACCCAGTAAATAAAAAAAGAATGATGTTATAAATTAGTAGCAATTTGGATTTTTGTTTCATTATAATTTTCCTAAGTTGAAATTATGTATATTTAGTATGAATATAGACTTGATAAAAATTTTATACATAAAAACTATTCTTTCTTGTTATTTGTAATTAAATAGAATATAGCATTTAAAGATGAGATAATAATATAATTGCTTTACATAATTATTATAATATAATTAATTTTAAAATATTGTATTGTGTGAATGTATGAAAAACTATGATAATACGCATGAAATCATTTCATAATTATGATTAAATAATTGATGATAATCTATTTTATGAAAGTTTTAGTAATAAAAGTGTTTATGAAAGTAAATCATTGTTATTTTCATTCATTTGTGTTAAGATAACTATGCTCCTAAAAGATGAACGAAATATATGGAGCTAAAGTTATATCATCGCCTGTTAAATAACATATTAACAGTTTGAACATTTTAATTGCTTAAATTTAAGTAACTTATTTTATGAAATCAAAAAAGCGCTGTTTAGCTTATATCAACAGCGCTTTTTTTTGTTGGATTCATCACAAAATATCATTTATTCATAAGGAGCTTATATGACATTCGAACAATTAAATTTAATTAAACCGATTTTAAAAGCAATCACACTTGAGGGATATGAAGATCCTTCACCTATTCAAGAACAGGCAATTCCTGTTTTAATTGAAGGAAAAGATATACTTGCAAGCGCACAAACAGGCACAGGAAAAACTGCTGCATTTGCGATGCCAATCATTCAAGCAATATATCAACAAGAAAGAGACGATAACGCAAGAAAAAAAATACAAGCACTTGTGCTTGCACCAACAAGAGAACTTGCTGAACAAACCAAAGAAAGTTTTAGAAACTATAGCAGATTTACTAATATTAAAACTGAAGTAATTTATGGTGGGGTTTCACAAAGAAATCAAGAAAAGGCACTTAATAAAGGTGTTGATGTTTTAGTTGCAACACCAGGTAGACTAATTGATTTATTAAATCAAAGATTAGTCAATCTAGATAATGTGAAATATTTAGTTTTAGATGAAGCTGATCGTATGCTTGATATGGGATTTATTCATGACGTGAAACGTATTGTATTGCATGTTTCAAATGAACGACAAACGATGTTGTTTTCAGCAACAATACCTAAAGAAATTTTAGGACTTGCTAATGACTTGTTAAAAAATCCTGTAGTTATTGAAGTAACACCGCCAGAAGTTATGATTGATAAAATTAAGCAATCATTATATTATGTTGGCAAAAAAGATAAAACAAAATTATTAATTGATTTATTAGTTAATCCGTTTTTAAGATCTGTTTTAATTTTTACACGAACTAAACATAACGCTAACACGCTTGTTACAGAACTTTTATCATATGGGGTTAAAGCAGATGCTATTCATGGAAACAAATCACAAAATAAGCGTCAACAAGCTTTACTTAATTTTAAAAATCATAAACTTAGAGTTTTAGTGGCAACAGATATTGCAGCACGTGGTATTGATATCGAAGAGTTATCACATGTTATAAATTACAATTTACCAGAGTCGGCAGAAACTTATGTTCATCGTATGGGAAGAACTGGTAGAGCAGGTTTATCAGGAGAAGTATTTTCATTTTGTAGTGCTGATGAGTTCAATTTATTAAAAGCAATCGAAAAACATATTAAAATGTCAATTCCAGTGGTTGAAAATCATCCATATCATGTTACAATAAATCAAACGAGTCAAAATAATAAAAATAAATCAAAAGGGTATTCAAAAACAGTGAAAAATAATTTTAACGGAAAACAAAAAAAATCGTATCGAGAACTTGAAGAAGAAAATACACAAAAAAAGGATGTATTTATACGTAAAGAACAACCAAGAAAAAAACCGGTTGTTATAAAAGAAGATCTAGATGATAAACCAAAGTATAATAGTTCTAGAAGTAATGACTATAAGAAAAAGGATTATCAGTCAAAAGATGATAAAAAGTATGATCAAAATGCTAAAGGTAAAAGTTATGGATCATATGATAACAAAAAACCATATGAAGGCAAGAAACCATATGAAGGTAAAAAACTGTATGATGGTAACAAACCTTATGGCAATAAACCAAGTAATTCATCTTATGATGCTAAAAAGAGTTATGCACCAAAACCCACTTCAAATTATAGAGGCGGACAATCAAATAAATATAACTCAAATAATAATAAATAAGTATATTTTATAAAAAAAATAAATGGTTATATTTCGATAAGAAATATAATCATTTTTATTATGGATAAACAAAATGCATGATATAGTATATTATTAATTAATGTTATAATAAGTGTTGAATCACAGGAGTAAATAATGAACAAAGTAGAACTGTTAGCACCTGCAGGAACAAAAGAAGCATTTATACATGCGATTAATGCAGGGGCAAATGCAATTTTTATGGCTGGCCAAAAGTTTGGAGCACGGGCATTTGCCACAAATTTCACCGTAGAAGATATTATTGACGCTATAGCTTATGCTCATTTGCGTCATGTTTTAGTTTATATTACAATTAATACCTTAACATTTGATGATGAAATAGAAGATTTATTAGCATATACTGATGACTTAGTTAAACATCATGTAGACGCACTTATTGTTCAAGATATAGGTGTTATGGCTTTACTTATTCAAAGATATCCTAATACAGCGATTCATGCATCAACACAAGTGAATGCACATCATGTATCGCAAGTTAAATTTTTAAAATCTTTAGGTGTTAAAAGAGTGATACTAGCAAGAGAAACAAATCTTCAAACAATAAAAGAAATAAAAAAAGCTGTGGATATTGAATTAGAAGTATTCATTCATGGTGCTTTATGTATATCATATTCTGGGAATTGCTTAATGAGTTCAATTTTAAATCATCGAAGTGGAAATCGGGGCTCATGTGCTTATAGTTGTAGACTCCCTTATCAATTACTTGAAGAAAACAAAGTTATTAGTGATAAGACTTATTTATTAAGTGCTAAAGATTTAATGACATTGGAATATATTGATGAATTAATAGAAGCTGGCATTGATTCTTTTAAGATTGAAGGTAGGATGCGCAAAGAAACATATGTTTCGCAAACTGTAGCAATCTATCGTAAATCTATGGAAGCCTATAATCAACAAAAAACACTTGATTTAACTCATGATATTGATTTACTTAAACGTGTTTTTAATCGAGCATATACAAAAGGCTATATGTTTGATGAAATACCTAAAGATATTAATAATGATTTTAGACCAAATCATATTGGTATAAATATCGGAAAGGTTATTGATTATAAACAATCTTATGCGCTTATTCAATTAACGGAATCATTAGAAAACGGTGATGGTTTTAGAATTATTGGTGATCATGATTATGGAAACATTGTCACATTCATGAAGAACACAAATGATGAGGTTGTAAAAAAAGCATTACTAAATGATCAAGTATGGTTAAAAATTAAAGAGCGCGTATCAATTGGTGATTTAGTTTATAAAACACTTGATGCTGCTTTAGAAAAATCATTATCAGTTTTTAGTGATGAAAACTATAAATTAATTCCATTAAAAGGCTATGTAAAAGCCTTTCGCGGTGATTATTTATCTTTTTACTTAACAGATGATGATGGTCATGAAGTTAGTGTTATTTCTGCAAATCCATTAGATGCTGCAAATCGTAGACCTTTATTAAAAATTGATTTAATAAAGCA
>JBAYAP010000049.1:0-8850 GCA_041669715.1 Acholeplasmataceae bacterium | reverse complement strand
TGGTAGTCTAGATTTATCTTATAGTTCTACAACGGGAACAATTAATGCAATTGAAGTAAACTATGATTCAAGAATGACTCATAATTATGTTGCTGGTATGATAGGTTATGCTTCAAAACTTACGATTGATCATGTATTAAATGAATTAGACATATTAGGTTTTTCTTATAAAACGACACCAACTAATACAACTTATTATGGTGGTATTGCTGGATATGCAAATTTAGTGAGTGCTAATAAAATCGTCAATCGTGGGAATATTACATCACATGAAACATATGACGTAAGTTTGATATATATGGGTGGTATCATTGGTTATCAAAATGATTTAGAAGAGGACATCACATATATCTATCAAAATGGCGATTTAGAAGTTGGCGTTTATGGTGGTGAAACAGTATATGTCGCTGGCTATGGTTATATCACGGATCAAGAATCTGATATTGATATTACGAGTATTACAAATAATGGCACATTAACATTTTTATCACCAGGGACTTTAACAACAACCGAACTTAATAGTGTTAATGTTTATGCAGCAGGCGTTTTAATCACTAACAATACTGATGGTGAAATTAAAGGCTTATTTAATCTTCATTCACAAAGCATAGATATGAGTTTTATTGATAAATATGCTGGTAATATTTTAGCACTTGATCAAAGTGATTTATCGATTGAACAAAGTTATCAATCAGGTGACCTTTCATTTTATACATCACAAACCCTTGTTAATGATTATGTTTATATATCAGCAAACGTCTATGGTAAAAATTTATCACTTAATCATTTACGACAAGAAGGTGACATATCTTTTTATATGTCAAATAATTCGACGACAACATTAACAAGTCCATTTTTCTATTTTTATGGTTTATTTGAAGAAGCTAGTTTGGGATTTGATGTTACTAACGGTTATCAAGGTGGCGATATTTCAATTGAAAAAAGCACTTCAAATACAATTTCATATGATTTATATATTTCAGGTATGGGATATGAAAACCGTAATATTGAAGTTTTTGATACATATGAAATTGATTCACAATCTATAGATATTGAAGAAGCTGTCGGTTCAGTTGATACAATGTTAAACTCAGGTAATATTTATATAACAGGTAATTTTAATGGTCATATAAAAGTGGCAGGTATCTTATTATATAATCAAAGTATTTTGAGTAATGCTATTAATTTAGGTGATATTGAAATCTATAATGATGTAATTACTGCTAATGATCAAATAGAAGCTGGCGGTATTGTTTATGCGATGATTTCAGAGTATGCACAAATTAGAGACTCTGCTAATAATGGGGATATTAAGGTTGCTTCAAATTCAACACTTGGATATGCCCATGCCTCAGGTATTGCTGTTAGAAATGATAAAAATGAAAATGGAACTGATATAAGTTCAGGTGCTAATCACCGTTTTGGTAAAATAATGTTTAGTATTAATTATGGTGATATTTATGCATATAATGGAACTTCAGAATCAAGTTATACCATTACCAATGAAACAAGAAGTAAAGCTTCAGGTATTTTAACATTAGGTATTTTATCAGTAGTTAATAATATTAATTATGGTAATATTTTTAGCCGTTACTTAGGAGCTGGTATTTTTGGATTCGTTTATTATTCAAAATTTGATTCGATTGATACAGATGAAGTTTATGTATCAAACTTAATTAATTATGGAAAAGTAAGACAAATTACTGCTTATAATAGCACTTCACATGCATTTACTTATAATATGACAACAACGCCTTCAACTGGCTTACCTTATGCATTTGGTGCCATTGTTGGTAAAATTCATACAGGAACTTCAACGTGGGCATTTACTGGTGATGTAGATTATCCAATCGATTCAATTTATTTTGGATACTTATTAAATTTTGATTCAAAAATTAATATGTTTTCTAGTGCACCACCACTTTCTTCAAATTGGTCAAATGCCCTTAGTGGTGGACTTGATGATGCCAATACAATCATCATTAACATGGTTCAAAATATGGCAACGACTAATCCTAGTGATGCTTCTGTTGAACCATTTACTTACTTTTATGCTGGATCATCATGGCTTGGTCAATATATTGGAAAAGTCATTGATTATTATGATGTATCAACAGCTAATACAGGTATGTTTTATGAATATTTTCCATTTAGATCACCAAGTGCAGCAACTTCAGGTACAGATAGATATATCGATGATTATATTGAATATGTAGCAAGCAGTAAAGTTAATGATTTAATTATTGATAAAATAGAAGCAAACACGACATATTCATATCCAGGTATTTATGTTTTATCAAGTAGTTCGGGTATTAATAATGGTATATTTATTCCTGATAATTTTGTTATAGATGGCTTAAATCCTTATGATTTAGATTCACAAGAAGCAGATACAACATGGATTGGAGACACCAGTCAAACCGATAGTGTTGCTTATAGTTTATATGAAGAAATGCGACAAATTAAAGTATCGTTTGCAACAACTATTTATAATCTTGAAATTGTTCAAACAGATTCAAATGGTAATATAATAAATGATGGCTTAACTTTAACGGATCCAGTTATTGATGAAGAAAGAAAAATGATCACATATTATTTACCTTCAAATGCAGCAGTTTTAGGTACGCAAACTGCATCGACTTTAACTGTCTCAAAATATGTCGAAGTTGGAGATTCTTATGTTGATGGTGCAAGATATGTTGCAAATACTTTAACTGGTGATAATGTTCTTGATGGTTATACTTGGGTTGGAACATATAAAAAGTCTGGTACAAGCATGGTTGCAATCGGACCTTATGCAACAACAGGTGTTTATAATTTAACAACAACGGATACTACTCCATATACTACGTCATCAACAAGTACAGTTGTTTATAATTTAACAAGTGCAGCAGATGCTGTAAGTGCAACAACTACTGTTTTTACGTATGAACCATTTGTTTATACTACATTTCTTTGGTGGAAATATTGGAGTGCTGAAGGATATCGTGTTACAAAAACAAATGCTTCAGCAGGTTATGGTGCATATTCGAGTCATACAGAAACATCTGGTGGTAAATCATTTACCGTCTATGAATATGTTGGTCCTTATAAAAGTTCTTTGACCTATGTATATTCAGCTAGTCAAAGTGGTGTTACAGTTTATCCGACATCAAGTGTTTATTTTAAAGCTAATACGGAAGAAGATAGTTATACGATTTCTGACACTGCTTCACTTGATTATCAAGGAACTTCTTATGCACCAGTAATTTCAATTCCAAGAAGTTATGGTGTTTATGATTCCATGTATACAACTGGAGGGACTTATATCGATTCAGTTGAAGATCATTATGGTGCGGTTAGAGTTTATTCTCAAGAGTATAGCACAGGTGATAGTTCAACATATCAAGATTATGATATTCGTATTATTCGTACAGCAAATGAAGATATTACAGATATTGATAGTTTAACTTTAGATGGTGTAAGTAGTTTACCAGGAACATTTAATGTAAATTCAGTAACAGCAACAACCGATTTATCCTATCAAACATCTGGAAATAATGGTATTTTAAGTCTTACATATGAAACATATAATGTATCAAATCTATTTAAATTTTTACCTTATGTAGAGGTTTTTGATAATAACACAGGCGTCAAAGTCTTTACATCGCTTTATAAGTTAACCGGTGGTGTTGTTGTTACTGATGGTGACTTTAATAATGATACAGGATCTTGGGGTTATGGGGCATCAACGATTGTTTTTGAAGCAGAAGATGATTTTCCAAGTGGTGATTATTATATACAATTAACATTGCTTAGTGATGAAACATTTAAAGTTTATTTTTCTAAAGAAGAAAGTGGAAATGCCAGTGTATTAAATATTACATATCAAGGTGAAACGATTGAATTAGATAGTAATTCATATACTTCATATATTGATTATGGTATCTATTATATCAATGGTCAAAGTGAAACAAATGTAGTTGACTTTACCAATTTATCGACTTTAAACTCAGTTTATTATGATGAAGTTGATACGAATTTACCTTCGTATTTAGAAGGAATGGAAATCTCAAATTTTGCTGAAATATTTTATATTTCATATAGTGTATCTATTATAAATGGTTATCAACATCAATATGCAATTGTCTATCATTTGATTGCTGAAGATGGCTCTACGGATACATTCACTCATTATTTATTAGAAAGTCCATTAGATGCAGCACCAAGTGCAATTTATAAAAATGGTGGTACACAAGATGTATCAGCATCTACAATTATTATTGGATATCAAGAAAGTCCAACAGTTAGAATAGAATATGGGTTTGATGATGTGTTTTTTGCAACAGATCAAGTATTATCCGTGACCTCATCATTTGTACCATTAATTACTGGTGAAACATCCACGCTTGATGAAGATTACTTTGTTCAAACGATTAATGATATTGGTTATGAAGTTGATTTAAATCAAGATATCTCAAAAGGGTCATATACTTATCAACTCAGTTATAATCAAAGTGTTTTAGTCTACGGATCAACATTGACGTGGCAATATACATTTAATCAAGTTGTTTTACAAAAAGTTGAAAATGATAACTCTCATTTAGATAATGTTTTATTTGCGTCTGAATCAGTTTTTGATGAAGTCTTAGATGCATTTGTGACAATCATCGATATTGAAGAAGTTACACCAACAGAGTATTTAGCCTATTTTGATGAAACAAATCCAACAACAAGAATTATTTCAGTATTACCAACAACTGGTATTGATTATGATCAATATGCATCTTATAGTTCATATTGGATTATAGGACAAGTACAAGAAACAGATTTAACTGCATATCAACCAACATTTTATATACCAGACGGTTCAAACATTTATCGTGTTATTGATGAAAATAATCTTGATTATTCATATCAATCAACGATTTTAGCAGCAGATTTTACGGATTTTGGTAATGGAACGACACTTAATTATGTTCATTATCGTATTTATGCCGAAGATTATGATGATTATCCTACACATTACACTGATTATTATATTGCTGTTCAAGATTCAACTAATAATATTAAATTTGATATAAGTGTTGAAAATGATACAGCTGATTTAATTGAACAAGTCTATGTAAAAGTTAATGTCTATCAATTTGCAAGTGATTATGAAGGCGAACTTACATATGATGATATATTAATTACAATGGGATTATTCTCATATTATGATAGTGCATCAGATACATATGATAATAATCAGTTTGAAACATCTATGTATGGATTTTATGTTGTTTTAGTTGAGTTGCCCGAAGGTTATACTTTTGAATTGGAATTTGATCAATCATATATCCAAGGTTTGATATATTTGGAAAGTTCAAGAATTCCAACAAGATATTATGTAACTGTTCATATTATTGAAGAAACACCAGATACACCTGATTGGGGATATCAAGTCATATTTGAATATATTCCAACAGCAGAACCACTTGACATAAACGCAACATATACGAGTGGCGATCGATTCATTTATAATGATATTACTTGGATTGTTATAGACTCAAGTTATATTTATGATCAATCTAATCCACCAGGTACTGGCGCATGGCAAGGACTTCAAGATGCTAGTGGTATTTATTCATCGGTATCAGCTTATGAAATTGGTGATATTGTCATCTATAATGGTGTATATTATGAAGCGATTGCAACAAACGCAAGCTATACAAATCCTGTATCAGGATTAGGTGAAGCATGGAATGAAATTAGCGAAAATTGGTTGTATTATAATTTATATACAACAGATGATATTGTTTTATATAATGGTGTTTATTATATTTCAACAGCAAGTTGGAATAAAAACTATCAACCAGACACGACAACATGGGCATGGCAAGTTTATAATTAAAAAAAGGACTCATTGAGTCCTTTTATTTTTCATATGTGTTGTTTTTTACAATATAATTTAAATAGTATAAAAATGACTAGTATATGTATGATGATGCCAAATATAAAATATAAATAAGGCTGAGACAAATAAGTTTGTGTATCTGGTAATTGACTAAAAATTAGTTTTGTTGTCCAAAAGCCAGGCAATATACCGATAAATAGTTCAGACCAATTTGTTACAAATATGGATGCGATTGGTCCAATTAAAATTAAACCTGAAGCTTTCATTGCCACAAAGCCTTCAACTTTATTTGAAGCAAATAAGTTGGTAATTAAGGCAATCATCGGTGCTTGAAGTGGTGCAAGAAGCATAATCATAATAAACATTAAATTAGATATATCTTGATAGAAACCACTTGCAAATAGTAATATTGCAGTAGCAAATATACCAATTAAATAACTAAATAACAGTTTAATTAAAATATAATATTTAACTGATATTGGTGTAATTTTTAAACTTAGTAGTACTTGATCATCTTGATCATCTAATAATGTAAATCCTGTTATTGCACCATAAATCATGCCATTAAGAATTAAAAAAACAATGGTAATGAGTTGATAAGCAATAATTGGCGCATTATTTTTTACATAGGGCATTAAAAATATGGAGATTAAAGCAATAATAAATGGAAATATCGCAAAGAAAATATACATTGAATCTCTTGTGAAATTTCTAATTTCGTGTTTAAATATACGACTTATCATATTATATACCTCCTTGTTTTAGAACATAGCTTTTAAAGTGAGGTAATACGATAAATTGAAATAATAAATATGAGCCGACAATCAAATAGAAAACACTGATATAATACTGTGCATCAATAGCCATACCAAAAGCAACATTTGCAACGACAATAGATGCTTTTGTTGGGGTTAAGAGTAAAACATAACTCCAAATATCACCTTTAAATAGGATATCTATTTGGTTTAGTATAGTCGGTATCATAAGAAGAATACTGTAAATCATAGCGATAACCAGCAATCCAGTAAAATCTTTGGTGATATAAGTCATGATGAAACCTAAAAATATATGAAATAATGAAGAAAATATTAAAACAATGAATAAAGACAATAAATGAATTTCAATATGTTTAATTAAATAAAAAGCTAAAATAATTAATCCTGTGGAAAATATTGTTTGAATCACACCAGCAAAAGCTTTTGATAAAATTAAAGATTTGTGTGTTGTTGGTGTTACAAGCAAAGTAGAAGCTGTTGATTCTGATTTTTCATAAAATAAAGTTGCACCTGTATATAAAATGGACATTAAAGTTGTATCTAATATAATAATCATTGGTAAAAAAGCGATAAAAATTTCATCATTTTCAATAAATATTAAAAATAAGAACCATATAAGAGCAACAAATATACTCACTGGAAGAATCTTATATTTAATAAGTCTTTGAAGCTCGCCTTTTAATAATATATTAAATTTACGCATGATTAAGTCCTACACCTGTGACTTTAATAAATATTTCTTCAAGTGTTGTTTCACCACTATGAATGGTT
Source organism: Acholeplasmataceae bacterium (assembly GCA_041669715.1). Taxonomy (GTDB): domain Bacteria; phylum Bacillota_I; class Bacilli_A; order Acholeplasmatales; family Acholeplasmataceae; genus WOFB19. Next base: position 1,428 of record JBAYAP010000049.1, on the reverse strand, counting down.
TGAATATTTTTATTTTTTAATAAATTAAGGAAAGCTTCATTTTTTCCAATGTTATCTAATTCAAATATTTCTTTAATAATTTTATTGTTTTCTTGATATTCAATACTACAAGTTCTTTTACCATATTTCATTTTTAAATTTCTTGGTGTGTCAATCTCTTTAATTTGACCATCAACGATAAAAGCAACCCTATCACATAATTGATCGATATCATTCATAATATGGCTTGTAATAAAAACTGTACCACCTTGATCTCTAAATTCTCTGACCATGTCTTTTAATATCATTGCATTTGTTGGATCAAGACCGTTTGTAGGTTCATCTAAAAATAGCATATCAGGATTATTTAACAGGGCACGCACAAAATTCAATCTAATTTTCATGCCTTTAGAGTATTCACTAACCAGTTTATCTTTATCTTCCCATAAGCCAACACGTTTCATTAGAGATTCTACATCAGCGTTGTTTTTGTATAAGCTCAAGAAAAAATTTATGTTTTCTAATGCTGTCATTTTCGAAAAGTGAATAGGCATTTCAAAACTAACACCGATATTTTCATAAAAAGCATCATTTAATTTTGAGATATCTTGATTGTGATAAGTAATTAGACCTTGATAATTATCAAGAAGTTTAATTAATATTTTTTGGGTGGTAGATTTACCGGCTCCAGAAGGCCCAAGAAAACCGAAGATTTCACCTTTCTTAATTTCAAATGAAACACCTTGGATTGTTTCTTTTTGATTTTTTGGGTACATATAATGTAAATTTTCTACTTTAAACATTAGTTTCAATTCCTTTCTTTAGCATTGTTATTAATTTATTAATTTGAATTTTAAAATCGTGAAGTGTATAGCCTTTTGTATAAAAAACATCTAATTTTTCAGTATCCATAAAATCAAGCATAAAATCTGCTAATAAATCAGAATCAATATCTTGATTGATTAAGTGTTTTTCTTGATCTTTAACAATCAATGATTTATAGAATGTTTGTGTTTGTATTTTAGCTTGTTTTAAAAATTCAAATTGTTTAAAATAATCAAAACTCATCATATTTTTTCCGGCTTTATACAATATTGGGTGATCTAATAAAAAATCATAACTTAAAACATAAACATCTGTGATAAATGATAAAAATGGTTGTTCGTAGTTCAGTTGATGATTCATAAAAAAGACTTGTTTTTTTTGACTGATATAATCAATGATTGTTAAATATAAGTCTTCTTTATTTTCAAAATATTGATAAAAGCTACCACGCGGTATATGAGCATCTTTAATAATATTTTGAATGTTGATATGATTGGGTAATGTTTTAGAAAATTCTAATATTGCAGCATCAATAATTTGTTGTTTTTTATGTTGGTCTAAATTGTTAAAAGTTGATTTTGCCATAATATTTTCTCCTATATGACAAGCTTGTCATAATTAGAT
>JBAYAP010000048.1:0-8852 GCA_041669715.1 Acholeplasmataceae bacterium | reverse complement strand
TTTAGCTGATGAGCCTACTAGTAATTTAGATGTAGAGACAGCAAAAGAAGTTATAGAAATATTAAAAAGTTTATCAAAATCTAAATTAGTAATTATGGTGAGTCATGAAGATTCACAAGTGATAAATGACGCAGATGTTATTTTCAAATTAAATCAACATGATGAAATAATTATTGAAAAAAGAAAAATCAGTAAACCGACAAATATTTTCTATGATGAAATTAAGCATAAAAACAGTTTTAAAAATGATTTTTCTATTACAATTAAAATGTTAAAAAATGTATTAATAAATAAAAAAGCCAAACATTTATCGTCTATTATATTATTGAGTTTAATTTTATTTTTTACTACAATTATTACAATAGTGATATTTTCTAATTATCAATATATGTATTACACGTATGCTGTAGAAGAAAATAATATTTATGAATTAGTTGATATAAATAGTAATGATTTAACTTATGATCGCATGGCGTTACTTGAAAATAAATTTGATGATGTATATTATTATTTAAGAGTGTTTGAAAACATAACAAATACAACGACTGTTACTAGATTATATATTAATAATGATTTACAAGGATATCAAACTATAATTTCTTTAAATATTGCTGATCAATTGGTATTATCACAATATCAAGGTGCTCTTAAGCGTAGTGATTTGTATAATACATATATTTCTATATTTGACGTTAATTTACAAATTGTAAATATTGATGATCAACTAATCTCATATCAAGAAGATATATACGAAAATCAATATATTTTTATATCATTAGATTTTTATAATCAAATTATTAGTGAAATTGAGATTATATATGATCTTCAAATTAACAATGAGATGTTTTATGATTTTGAAATTAATGCGTCTAATGAGTTAATAAATAATGAAATAATTTTGCCAAATGAGTTTGTAAATATCAATGAAACAGCAAGTGATATAACAATAATTTTAAAGAATTTTAATATGAATGATCAAATTGATTTTCAAATAAAAGACATTAATGATTTGATGCATAAAGAGATATGGGTGAGCGATGAAATGTATCAATATTTTGTTTATCAAAATGTTGATGGTGGAATTATAAAAGCAAGTTTAGATTGGGATAGTTTTAATAAATTAAATAACGAAAGCATATTTATAAATTCTTCATATTTAAATTATTATATTTCTTTGGAAAATCTTATATTTAATTATCAGGTCTTAATTATATTTATATATATGATTTTTGTTATTCTTGATTTGTTAATTATTAATTCTATTTATGAGCAAGATATTAAAGAAAATCATAGTGATTTTGCAAGTTTGCATCTGTTGGGGAGATCAAATATCGGTAAAAATAGAGTCTTACTATATGTATTGCTAATGGATGGATTATCGCTTTTAGTTAACGTTAGTATGTTTTTGATATTTAGCAAACAATTAGATACTTTATTTAGATCATATGTTTTTCCTATTATTATGTATCATTATGTTGCATTTAATTTGCTTGTTTGGTGTTGTGGATTTATTGTATCAATTATGTATGTTTTTTTAAAAATAATAAAATATCAAAATATCGATATGAGTAAAGTTTATTAACATTTCATTTGATTAATCAAATATAAAATAGTTTATAAATATGATGAAATATTAAATGTAACATTTGTTGAAATGGATATTTATATAATTGTTTTAATAAAATAAAAAGGCTTAATTCCAATAGTAATTGGAATTAAGCCTTAAATAATATTAAATATATTATTTTGTGGGTTCATTAGATAAATCAACAATGATTGGAATAATCAATGGTTTTCTTTGAGTGAGTTCAAAAATCTTTTCACTTAAGAAATCAATAACTGCTTGTTTTAATAAAGATTCTGAAAACGAGCGTTTTTTAAGTTCGGCTTCAGTAACTAGTTTAACATCATTTGCAAGCTGACGTGTTAGAACTTCATTACTTTTCATATAAATAAAGCCTCTAGAAATAACAGTAGGTGAATTGATTAGTTTTTTCTTTACTGAATCAATTGATAATACAACTGAGAATAAACCTTCTTCAGAAAGCAATTTACGTTCTTTAATAATGAAACTTCCAATATCACCAATACCAGTACCATCGATATAAACATCGCCTGAAGTTACTTTTCCAGCATAACGAATGCCTTCTTTAGAAACTGCAGCAACCATACCGTTATCCATAATTAATATATTATCAGGATCAACGCCACAATCAATGGCTAATTGTTTATGATGTCTAAGCATGCGGTGTTCACCGTGCATTGGGACAAATAGTCTTGGTTTTACAAGGCTTAAAATCAATTTTAAATCATTTTGAGCGCCATGGCCAGATGTATGCGTATCAGCAATAGGTCCATGTGTAATGACGTCGACATCTTGTCTAAAGAGTTTATTAATCGTTCGATTGACACCTTCTTGATTTCCTGGAATAGGAGAAGAAGAAAAAATTACGGTATCACCGGGCATTGCATGGACTTGTCGATGCGATCCATTAGCAATACGGCTTAATGCAGCAAGAGGTTCACCTTGTGAACCAGTCACAAGCAATGTGACTTCTTCAGGTCTTAAACGATTTAGTTCATCACCTTTGACTAATGTTGTCTTAGGCATTTTAATATAACCGGTTTGCATACCTGCTTCAATTGCTCTTTCCATCGAACGTCCAAAAACAGCAACTTTACGATGATTTAATACAGCAGCTTCAATGATTTGTTGAATACGGTATAAGTTTGACGCAAACGTTGCAATAATGATACGTCCATCAATTCTTGTGAATAATTCATTAATTGATTTTCCAATCTTACGATCTGATTGAATCAATTCATCTCTTTCAGCATTTGTTGAGTCTGAAAGCATACATAAGACACCTTCACTACCAATTCTAGCTAATTTATCTAATTCAGCAGGAGGCCCAACTGGTGTTAAGTCAACTTTAAAATCACCCGTATGAAAAAGTGTACCTTCAGGTGTTTTAAATACGATGCCAAACATATCAGGAATTGAATGCGTCATTCTTATAAAGCTAACTTCAACATGATTAAAGTTATATTTATAATAACTCTTATACACTTCAATTGGCGGTGCTTTTATGCCAGCGTGTTCCATAAATTTATATTCGATTAAATCTACTGCAATACCTGCGGCATATATTTTGGGAATATTTACTTGTCTAATTAAATAAGGGATACTACCGATATGGTCTTCATGGCCATGGGTAATAAATAATCCAACGATACGGTCTTGATTTTCAATTAAATAGCTAAAATCTGGTATGACATAATCAATACCTAGTAAGTGGTCATCAGGAAACAAAATACCAGAATCAACAATAAATATTTGATCCTCTATTTCATAGATGTACATGTTTTTCCCGACTTCACCTAAGCCACCTAATGCAAAAATCCCGATTTCCCCGGATTTGAGTAAAGGGTTTTTCATATATTATAATCCTCCGAAAACGAAAAAGTTCATATATATTGTATAACATAATTAAAAAAAATGATACCCTTATGCATGATATGTTATAATTATTTAGAGGTCTTTTATGAAAACGGTCATAATTTTTGATATAGATAACACTATTTTTTATAATGTGATAGGAAAAATTCCATCACAAACAAAAAAACTCTTATTTGAACTTGCTGCTAGAGATGATGTTGAACTAGGGATTGCTACAGGTCGTGGGCTTAAAAAAGCAGAAGTTGTAAAAGAAGTTTTTCATTTGTTTAAATATAAAATATTAGTTAATGGGTCAGCAGTTTATGCAGATGACAAAATGGTTTATGATGAGCCTATTAAGACAAAAGATATTGAAGAGATATTAAAAAAAATTGAAGGAAAAGATTTTAATATCGGTATGGTAGGTATTAATGATGAAGCGGTTAATTATTGGGATGATCGCGTAGGTTATGGCATGAAATCACTTCGTGGTATATTTCCTAAAGTCGATCCTGATTTCTATAAAAAGACACCTGTTTATCAATTATGGATTTTTGCTGATTATGAATCTCAAATAATGAGTATCGAAAAAGAAACCGATAAATTTAGAGTCTATCCTTGGCATAAAGGTGGTGCTGACTTCACATATAAACACATAAATAAAGCGTTTGGCATCAAGCAGGCTTTAATAAATCAAACATATGATAGACTTATATGTGTAGGCGATGGTGCAAATGATATCCAAATGTTAGAACTAGCAGATATCAGTATAGCAATGGCAAATTCAAGATTTGAAGAGCTAAAAGAAAAAGCCACATATGTAGCTCCTCATATTAAAGAAGATAAATTATATGACTTTTTTAAAAGTTTAAATTTATTTAATTAATGCTCTTATTTTTAATTGAACTTCTTTAATGATTTCTTTTGGTACATATGGAGATATATCTGCATGATGTATAATAAGTTCTTTAATTGCTGAAGATGATACAAAGTGATTTCTAGAAGATGGAAATAAAATAAGTGTTTCAATTTGTCGATCTATATTTCTGTTAAATTGATATAAGGCATATTCATTTTCATAATCTTGAATATTTCTTAAGCCCCTAATCATTAAAGAAATTTGATTTTGTTGACAGTATTTAACAACTAATTCATTAGTAGATGAGATAACGACATTATCTAAATCAGCAGTAACTTTCTTTATGAGTTCAATGCGTTCGTCAGTTGTAAAAGTGGGCTGTTTCTTATAATTGTCTGCAACTACGATATGTAATTCATCTACAAATCTAGAAGCGCGTTTGATAATATCTAAATGACCAATCGTTAAAGGATCAAAAGTTCCTGGATAAACTGCTTTTTTCATAGTTATACCTCGTTTCACTTAATAGTATATCAAAAAATAAAAAAAAATAAACAAAGGAGATTCAAAATGGGTATTTATCGTAAAAATATCAAAATTCAACTAATTTTATTTTCAGCTTTTACATTCTTAGGTATTAATGTGCTCGTTAATTATTTATTGGACGGAAGTGCACCTTGGTACAATTACACTGTTTTAGGTATATCGTTGTTATTAATTGTATGGGTTATTATTATTTTTAAAAAACAAGATCAAAAGATTATACCAATTGAAAAGAAATTATATGATGCAATGCGTATCGCATTATATTCATATTTTGTTATTTATGTATTAAATCTAATATTGCAATCATTTGAAGCAATAGATGGTCTAATTTTAAATATTGTAACATCAGTATTTTTAACACTGATTGCATTATTTGGCGTCATATTACACGTTAAGTTATTAAAACAAGACAGTCTTAAATAAGATTGTCTTTTTTTATATGATATAATTACAATATAAACAAAATATTTTAAAAGGAGAAAACAATGGCTGTTATTCAAGAGTATTATAAATTGTCAAATGGTATAAAAATACCAAAAATTGGTTTTGGGACATGGCAAATTCCAAATGGTGAAATTGCTTATGAATCTGTAATGTTTGCGTTAAAGCATGGTTATAGACATATTGATACTGCAGCTGCTTATCGTAATGAAGAAAGTGTTGGTAAAGCTATTAAAGATAGTGGGATTTCGCGTGAAGATATATTTGTAACAACTAAGTTAGAATCACATATTAAAGATTATAAGGGTGCTCATGATGCATTTAATAAGACATTAAAAAATTTAGGTTTAAATTATGTTGATCTATATTTAATTCATGCACCATGGCCATGGAACAATATTGGCCAAAATTGTGATCTTGGTAATATTGAAGCTTGGCGTGCATTAGAAGAAATTTATGCATCAGGAAAAGCTAAATCAATTGGTGTTTCTAATTTTAATGTTCATGATTTAGAAAATGTTATGAAAAATGCAAAAGTCATACCTCATGCAAATCAAATTCAATATCATATTGGTCGTGATCAAAAAGAAACACAAGTATTTTGTGAAAAAAATCATATTTTGGTTGAAGCATATTCACCGCTTGCAACGGGAAGAATATTAGACCGTGAAGATATTGTTGTTATGGCAAATAAATATAAAGTAACACCGGCACAGTTGTGTATTCGTTATTGCTTAGAAGAAAACACATTACCATTGCCTAAATCAACACATCAAGAAAGAATTATTGAAAATGCTCATTTAGATTTTAATATTTCTAAAGATGATATGAAAGTTTTAGAAGAAATTAAATAAGTGTAAAAAAAAAGCTCAGTTGAGCTTTTTTTGTTTAGATATGTAATTTTTGTTGACACTCATGACAATAACCATATAAAGTCATATCGTGATGGGTTACTTTAAATTGATGAGATGAAGCAACTTCATCTTCAAATTGATGTAAGTGACAATCAATTTCAATCATTTTATGACAATTTAAACAAATCATGTAATGATGGTGCTGATGATCGTTTAAGTAATAAAAATTTGTATGGTCAATTGCACTTTTTGAAATTAGGCCTTCATGAAAGAAAGTTTCTAGTGTACGATAAATTGTTGATAGGTTTAATGCGTCATCAGGAAGTTTTTCCATAATCATTTCAGCACTAATAGGTGTGTTAGTATGATTAAATAGCGCTAATATCTGTTTTCTTTGTTTAGTCATTCTCATGATTTTTCACCTCTTAAAACTTTTTTAAATATAAGAATTAATCCTAATATAATACTATAGACAATAACGATGGTAGAACCAGCAGGAACGTTTAAAGGATGTGCAATAAATATACCGCTAATGGTTACGATAACTGAGGCCACTGTGCCATAAATAAGTGTCATCATAAAACTCTTTGTAAATTGTGATGAGATGACAGAAGGAAAAATGACGAGTGCTGAAATTAATAATACACCAATGGTTCTAACACCAACAGCAATAAAAAATGCGGTAAGTGCGGATAGAAGATAGCCTAGTAAAGTGACTTTAATACCACTAAACTTAGCATAATCATTATCATATGTCATTAAAAATAATTTTCTGTAAAAATATAATACAAATATAAAAATTAATATAGTCGATAAAATTCCTAAAATCATTAATGTAGGTGATGTTGTAAAAATATTACCAGAAATTAGTGATTCAATTGAATAATTAAATCCTGATCCTTTTTTAATGATAATTAAGCCAACTGCAAACGCTAGTGCACTAACTAATCCAATGGCGGCATCGCCATTCATCCTATCTGATAAAAATTTAATTAAAAATGATGCAAGCATGACAAATGGAATGGAAATATACAAAGGTTCATTAACTAGCAGCATTCCTAAAGCCAGACCAGCAAAACTTACATGTGCTAAACCATCAGCAATCATTGCTTGATGATTAAGAACTAAAAATGGACTTAATAGTGAAGCGGATACGGCAAGTGCAACACCTATAACAAGTGCTCTAATAATAAAATCATATTGTAATAGATCAAAGATCATGATGGTGCTCCTTATGTTCAAATAAATTAAAATCTTTATAACATCCAAAGAATTTAATTTGTTGATCAATATACATAATATGGCAATTATCTTTAGCGACATCGGTTAAATCATGTGTGACATGAATGATTGTCATATTTTTTTCTTCATGCATTGCTTTTAGTAAAAGATGAAATTTTTCTCTAAAGGATGGATCGAGTGCTGATGTTGGTTCATCTAAGATGAGAATTTCAGGATTACTAATAAGTGCTCTAATTAAATAAACACGTTGTTGTTGACCCCCAGACAAATTAAACATACTTTTATCATATAATTCGGGAATTTCCATTTGTTCTAGCCATGATTTCATTAAAAGTTCATCATTAATAGAAGGTTTTAATTTTTGTTTTTTAAAACCACTATAAATAACTTCTTTAACAGTCATCGGGATTTGTTTTTTGGTTTCTAGTTTTTGGGGTAAATAGCCCATTGTGTTTAAATCGATATGGATGGTACCTGAACTAGGTTTTAGTAAGCCAACCATGGTTTTAATCAATGTTGATTTACCACTACCATTTGGACCAACAATATGTAAAAAATCACCTTTATTTATTTTAAAACTAATATCAATTAATGCATGATAATTGCCAAAATTGACATTGACATGGTCATATTGAATCATAAGTTATCTCCTAAAGCTAGTTTTATATTTTGAAAGTTCATTTCCATAAAATCAACATATGTTAAAAATGAATCATATTGGTCTTGTGTAACATTTTGGTATGCGTATAATTTTAAAATAGTTAAATCAAAATCATTATTGTTTTTAAGTTCTGTTTTAATAGCATTGGCAGATGTAGGTGCTTCAAGTGCTTCAATAAAAATATAATGTGTTTGTGCATCTAATACATCAGAAACAAAATTAATGAGTTCACTGCTTGTGATATCGGCATCAGGTTCATATTCATCAAAAATCGAAGTCATGTTTAATCCAAAATGTTCACCTAATAGTGCAAATGCATTATGGCCTGCAACATAAATGGTAAGAGAATTGTTATCTAATGTATTAAAATATGTTAACATTTCATTACTTTTAGCTTCTATGCGACCTATAAGTGCTTCGGCATTTTGGGTATAAAAGTCACTTTCGTCAGGATCAATTTCAATAATACCTTCTAATATATATTCCACCATGTAGATAGCATTGCTAGGGTCAACCCAATAATGAGCATCTTCACCATGATCATGTTCATCAGTTGTTTCATCGGATACTGTATCAATAGTTTCATAAATGAGTGCATCACTCATATTAAGGACAATTGTATCATCGCCACCAATTGTATCTGGATTCGTAATCCAAGTGTCGATATCTAAACTTGTAAATAAAAATAACTTAGCGTTTTCAATATCAATCATATCTTGACTTGTTGCTTCATAGCCATGTATACTTTCTGCAACTGGAACAAGCATTTTTACACTTAGCTTATCTTCAACAATTTCTTTTGCAAATGAA
>JBAYAP010000047.1:0-8969 GCA_041669715.1 Acholeplasmataceae bacterium | reverse complement strand
AAATTTTTCTTTTTCTGTATCGCTTAATTCTGTATCAGTTATTGCCATCCACATGATTTCATCAGTTTCAAATTCAAAGTCTGGATATGTATCCAAAAAAACACTCTTAATTGCATTATAATTGGATGCATTACTTAAAATAGTGACTTCATCACCTTCGGCTTCAATTTCATCAGCATCTAAATCGTTTAATATAAGCAATTCTAAAATTTCGTCTTCACTCATATTTTTAACTACAAACACCGCATTATGATTATATTGATGAACAACAGAGCCCGAAATACCTAATTTACCACCTGTTTTAGTAAAAGCAGTTCTTACTTCAGCAATTGTTCTATTAACGTTATCTGTTGTGCATTCCACAATAAGTGTAGAATTACCAGGTCCAAAGCCTTCATAACGCACTGCGGTATAGCTTTCGTCGCTACCGCCTTTAGCTTTATCAATTGCTCTTTTTATAATATCCGCTGTAACTTGTTCTTTTTTAGCTTTTTGAATAATACGTCTCAAACTAATATTAGCATCTGGATCAGGAATACCATTTTTTGCTGCCATGTATATTTCTTTTCCATATTTTGCGTATAACTTACTTTTAACCGCGGCGGTTTTAGCCATCGCTACTTTTCTTACTTCATGTGCTCTTCCCATCAATATTCACCTATTCTTATTTTAAATTAAATTTTTTATTGTATGTATCTATACATTGCGCAATAATTTTTTTTGCAGATTCTGCACCTTCTATGTCTAAAATATAAGTTTTTTTACCTTCAAGTGATTTATACACTTCAAAAAAATGGCCCATTTCTGTTAAAAGATGCTGTGGTAATTCATTGATATCTTTATATTGTGTTAGTGATGGATCACCAAATGGAATTGCGATAATTTTTTCATCAATTTCATCAGAGTCAATCATTTTCATAACACCAATAGGGTACACTTTAACAATACTTAATGGTTCAATATCTTCTTGACATAACACAAGCACGTCGAGTGGGTCGTTATCACCAGCATATGTTCTTGGAATAAATCCATAATTTGCTGGATAGTGTGTTGATGTAAATAAAATACGATCTAAGATAATCATACCAGTTTCTTTGTCAAGTTCATATTTCTTTTTTGAACCTTTAGATATTTCTATACATGCGACAAATTTTTCTGGCGTAATTCTTTTTGGATTAATATCATGCCATATATTCATTTATTTTCACCTTTTTCCTTTATACATCTATTTTAGCATTTAAGCCCGAAAAAAAACACCCCAAATATGAGTGCTTTTTCTATAACAATCAAAAATGTTACTTATCCCATTGCCCCTTGGGTGTATTTTAACTATCGTTTGATATGCTAAATATCGTTTATCTTAATCGTAGTCATAATGTTGCGGCATCATGGTAGAAACGTCATCACCCCTATTAGATGACATATACGATAATTAAATACATAATCATTATATCAATAAAATTAATAACTTGTAAAGGTAAATTGTCAATTTTAGGCTACTTTATTTGATGTGCTAAATATAGTTCATAAGTATTTTCTAAAAGACCATAAATAGTCATTGGCCCAACACCGCCAGGAACAGGTGTTATCATACTTGCGACTTTACTTACATTTTCAAAATCAACATCACCTACTAAGTGACCATCAACTTTGTTAATACCAACATCAATCACAATTGCCCCTAGCTTAACCATATCTTTTGTAACAAGTTTAGGTCTTCCGGTTGCAGAAACAATTAAATCCGCGTTTAATGTATGTTCTTTAAGATTTTTTGTTTTAGAATGGCATACCGTAATAGTTGCCCCTCGATCCATAAGCATTCTAGCAACAGGAAAACCAACAATATTACTTCTGCCAATAATAGTTGCATTTAAACCTTCTACCCTAACTTTATAATAATCTAGTAATTCCATAATCCCTTTAGGTGTTGCTGGGTATATTGTTTTCTTTTTTTGGTATAAATATCCTTGGTTAACAACATGAAATCCGTCAGCATCTTTATCTCTTGAGATTAAATCAATAAGCTTATTTTCATCTAAATTTTTAGGGATGGGTAATTGTAAAATCATGCCATCAATTTGATGATCTTGATTTAATGTTTGAATTAAATCTTCAACTTCTTTTTGTTCCACTTGTTCATCTAAATGAAAAAGTTTATATTCAATACCTACAAATACACATGCTTTTTCTTTTCCTTTAATATAAGACAGGCTTGAAGGATTATTACCAATAAGTATAACCGCTAGACAAGGCGATTTATCATATATATTTATTGCTTTTTCTATTTTTTCTTTTAAAATTTCTTTCATTGCTTTTGATGCAATTTTTCCGCTTAATAATTCCATATATTTCACCCCTTTATTAAATTACCTTGATCATCGATTTTCATTTCAAGTGCTCTTGGCGTTTTATTTAACCCTGGCATTGTTACAATGCCTTTTGTTAAAGCAACAACAAATCCTGCACCTAAAGATGGTTTAATCTCTTTGATTTCTATATCAAAATTTTTAGGTCTTCCAACAAGCTTTGAATCTGCCGAAAGTGATAGATGTGTTTTTGCCATACATACGGGTAAATTCCATCCTAGACTTTCATAAGTTTTTAATTGTTCAAGTGCTTTTTTCTTAAACGTTACTGATGATGCACCATATATTTTTGTTGCTATTTTTTCTATTTTTTCTTTAATACTATCATTTTGATTATACGTTGGTTTTAATTCATGTGGTTGATTTACTTTATCTTTTACAAGTTCAGCAAGTTCAATCATTCCTTTAGCTCCTTGAATGAATCCATCAGCAAACGCTAATGGATATTTATGTTGATGAGCCCATGATTTCATTAATTGTATTTCAGCTTGACTATCTGTATCAAAATGATTTAATGCAATAACAAAATTTAAACCAAAATTTGATATGTTTTCAATATGTTTTTCAATATGTGGCAACCCACGCTTTAAGGCTTCAATGTCTTCTTTTTCATAATCTAATGAAGCACCATGAGATTTCAACGCTCTAATTGTTGCCACTAAAACAACTAAGTCTGGTTCTTTTGGAAGATATGGTACTTTTAAATCAAGAAATTTTTCCATTCCTAAATCAGCACCAAAACCAGCTTCAGTAATTGCATAGTCTCCAAGTTTCAAAGCCATTTTTGTTGCATTTATAGAATTACATCCATGTGCAATATTTGCAAAGGGTCCAGCATGTACAAATGCAGGAATACCTTCTATCGTTTGTACTAAATTGGGTTTTAAAGCATCTTTTAATAACAATGCCATTGCATCAGCACATCCCAAATCTTTTGCAAACAATGGTTTTTGTTCTATATCATATCCAATAAGAATGCGACCTATTCTATTTTTTAAATCTGAAATGTCAGTTGATAAAGCAAGAATTGCCATGATTTCACTTGCAGCAGTAATCATGAAACTATCTTCTCTTAATTTTGTATGAATAGTTCTTAAACTACGATCATTCATATCTAAAGATCTATGCCAAACAACATCACTTATTTTAAGTTCATTTCCTTGAAATATATGATTATCAATTACCGCAGACAATAAATTATGTGCTGCAGTAATTGCATGTAAATCACCAGTAAAATGTAAATTGATTGCTTCTTCGGGAATAATAATAGATTGTCCGCCACCGGTTGCTCCACCTTTTAATCCAAAAACAGGACCTAAACTAGGTTCTCTAAGTGCTAACACAGGCTTTTCTCCAATTTCATTTAATCCTTGTGCAAGTCCAATAGAAATTGTTGTTTTACCTTCACCTGCTGGTGTTGGATTAATTGCTGTCACTAAAATAAGTTTCCCATTCTTCTTACTTTTAAGTCTTTCTAATAATGCTAAAGAAACTTTTGCTTTATCAGATCCATATAAAATTAACTCTGATTCTAAAATGCCTGCATCTTTTCCAACTTCTAATATATGTTTCATTATATATCACACTCCCAAAAGAAAAAGTACCGTGTTCGGTACTTTTATTATAGCATATTACTGTTTATTAAAGTGATACCCATCTCTTAAGATATGTGAAGCTTTTTTGATTTCATCTTGAGTCGGTTCCTTAATATCTTTTAATGGATAGTCTAAACCCAATTGTTCCCATTTCATTCGGCCTTTGGTGTGATAAGGTAAAATTTCAATATTTACAACATTTTTTAATTGATCAACAAACTGTCTTAATTTTATTAAATCCTCTATTGAATCTGTAAGTGTTGGTACTAAAACATGCCGTATAATAACATCAATATTTAATTCATCTAATAAACATGCAAACATTAAAACGTAATCATTTTTAAATCCAGTGATTATTTTATGTTGATTACTATCTATATGTTTAATATCAAGAAGCACTAAATCTGTATATAGCAATAATTCTTTATATTGATCTATATTTTTAGGGTTATAACATGAAGCGGCAGTGTCTAAACATGTATGAATGCCTTTTTGTTTTGCTTCTTTAAATAATTCGATTAAAAATTCTAATTGTAATATTGGATCACCGCCACTAGCTGTAATACCACCATTACTATAAAATTTTTGATATTTTTGATAATCATTTAAGATTTCCGAAACACTCATCAATTGATTTTCATTTGTAGTCCATGTATCTCTATTATGACAATACTGACATTGAAAAGGACATCCTTGAAAAAATATGACATATCGTATCCCCGGTCCATCAAATGCTCCAAGTGTTTCAATTGAGTGAATGTTTCCTTTATTAAACTGTTTCATGGAAGGTTCTTGCGATAACTTCTCGTTTTTGTTCATTTGTCAAATTTGCAAAATTAACAGCATATCCTGAAACTCTAATTGTTAAATTAGGATATTTTTCTGGATGCTCATAAGCATCTTGCAAAGTTTCTTTATTCATAATGTTCACATTTAAATGATAACCATTATTTCTAAAATATCCATCAAGAATTGAAACTAAATTATCTAATTTAATTTCACCTTCATAAGTAAATCCATCAGCTGATTCCAAACTCTTACCTAATGCTTGAGGTACAAGCGTAAATGTATTTGATATACCATCTTGGCAGCTTTCACATGGAATCTTTGAAACGCTTAAAAGTGATTTCAATGCTCCTGATTTATCTCTACCATGCATTGGGTTTGCCCCTGGAGCAAAAGGTTCGCCTTTTCTTCTACCATCTGGTGTATTCCCGGTTTTTTTACCATATACAACATTTGATGTAATCGTTAAGATACTCATTGTAGGTATTGATTCTCTATAGGTATATTGGGCTCTTATTTTATTCATAAAACGATTAACTATATCAACAGCTAACATGTCAACACGATCGTCGTTATTTCCATAACAAGGAAAATCTCCTGATATTTCAAAATCATTGATTAAACCGCGTTCATCATATATTGGTTTAACTTTTGCATATTTAATTGCAGATAATGAATCAGCCACAACAGATAGTCCTGCAACACCTGTAGCAAAGTTTCTTATAACTTCGGCATTATGAAAAGCCATTTGGATTGCTTCATATGCATATTTATCATGCATATAATGAATAATATTTAATGCACTCACATATACTTTAGCAAGCCATGTAAGCATATCATCATAGCGCTTCATAACAACATCATAATCTAACACATCCGCTTTTAATACATCAGATTCAGGTCCTACTTGTGTACCTTTAATTTCATCACGTCCGCCATTTAGTGCATAAAGTAACGCTTTTGCTAAATTAGCTCTCGCCCCAAAAAATTGCATTTCTTTTCCAATTTCCATAGGTGATACACAACAAGCAATACCATAATCATCACCATGTGTTGGTCTCATTTGTTCATCATTTTCATATTGAATACTGCTTGTGTCAATTGAAACTTTAGCACAAAACTTCTTAAAACTTTCGGGAAGTTCGTCACTCCATAAAATTGTTAAATTAGGTTCAGCTGAAGTTCCTAAATTATATAATGTTTGTAAATATCTAAATGTTGTTTTTGTAACCCAAGAACGTCCATCGTTTGTTAAACCCGCTAAACTTTCAGTAACCCAAGTAGGATCTCCTGTAAATAGTTCGTTATATTCGGGTGTTCTAGCAAAACGAACCATTCTTAATTTCATAATAAAATGATCAATTAATTCTTGTGCGTCAATTTCATTAATAATGCCTTCTTTAATATCTCTTTGAATATAAATATCCAAAAAAGATGCAGTTCTACCCAAACTCATTGCTGCTCCATTTTGTTCTTTAACTGCTGCTAAATATCCAAAATATGTCCATTGAATTGCTTCATATGCATTTTTTGCCGGTTGTCTTAAATCAAATCCATAAATATCACCCATTTTAACAAATTCATTTAAAGCAACGATTTGATCTTGTATTTCTTCGCATAAACGAATATTTTTTTCATTCATTACCAAAGACATATAATATTCTTTTTGTTTATTTTTATCTGCAATAAGTGCATCAACACCATATAATGCAACTCTTCTATAATCACCAATAATTCGTCCTCTGCCATATCCATCAGGAAGTCCTGTAATAATACCAGTTCTTCTGGCATTTCTGATTTCTGGTGAATAAACATCAAAGACACCTTGATTATGTGTCTTTCTATAGGCACTAAAGATATGTAGCATTGTTGGATCTATTTCATATCCATAAGCTTTTGCTGCTTTATAAGCAACATTAATACCGCCATATGGATGAAAAGCTCGTTTAAATGGTGCGTCTGTTTGTAATCCAACAATTTTTTCTAAATCTTTATCAATATATCCTGGGCCATGACTTGTCATTGAAGAAACAACATCAGTGTCCATACCTAATGTGCCTCCATTTTCTTTTTCAAGTTTCAAAAGATCGAAAAATTGTTTGTTTAATTTTGTACTGTTTTCAGTTGGTCCAACAAGAAAAGATGAATCTCCCAGATACTCTTCATAATTAGCAATCATGAAATTTCTGACATTAATTTCATTTTCCCATGAACCATTTTTAAAATCTCTCCATGCGTTCATTGTACTACCTCCGTGTATATTAAATTATTTATCGTAGTTCACAAAAGTATTATATGGGTTTTATTTTTAAAAAGCCACTTAAAATATACTTATTTTTATTGAAAACGTTTTAAAAATGTTATGATATTTTTATGGTGGTGAATATAATGGATCAAGCAATCTTAGTCGGATTAGAAATAGAAACAAACACATTATCAATTAAAAGTAATTTAGATGAATTAGAACAACTTGCTTTAGCTGTCAATATCAAAACAAAAGACAAGGTTGTACAAAAAGTACACGCAATTTCTCCTAAATATTATATTGGTAAAGGCAAAGTCGAAGAAATTAAAAAAACAATTGAAATATTAGATGTTGACGTTATTATTTTTGATGATACCCTCTCTCCATCACAGTTAGCAAACCTTGAAGAAACTTTAGATGTTCAAGTAATTGACAGAAGTTTTTTAATATTATCTATATTTGCCGAAAGAGCCCAAACAAAACAAGCAATGTTAGAAGTATCTTTAGCACAAAAAATATATATGTTACCACGTTTATCAGGTATTGGTAAATCTTTATCAAGACAAGGCGGCGGATCTTATAACGCTAAAGGTCCTGGTGAAACTAAGTTAGAGCTTGATCGCAGAAAACTATTAACAGAAATTTCAAATATCAAAACTCAGTTAGCTACAATTGAAAAAGAACGTGATATCTCAAATAAAAAAAGAAAAGACAGTCAAATTCCAATTGTTGCTTTAGTGGGATATACAAATGCTGGTAAATCATCACTTATGAATGGATTAACAACATACTTGGACCAAGAACAAGACCTAGTGTTCGAAAAAGATATGTTGTTTGCCACTTTAGACACAAAATCTAGACGCATCCAACAAACAAATAAACCACCTTTTATCTTAATTGATACGGTAGGATTTATTTCTAAACTTCCCCATGAATTAGTTAGATCATTTCAAACGACTTTATTAGATGTATTAAATGCTGATTTATTATTACATATCGTAGATTCAACAGGAAATTATACTGAAGAAATGAATGTCACTAAAAATGTTTTACGCCAAATCGAAGCAAACTCAATTGAACGCATACTCGTCATGACAAAAAAAGATTTAGCTTTTAAACCTTTAGAATTAGACGAAGATTATATCTATATATCTAACAAAACAAAAGAAAACTATGATGAACTTATACAAGCTATTTATGGTCATATCTACCATGATCGCAGAATCACAGACTTACTCATTCCTTTTACAGATGGTCAAATTTATGCACGATTAAAAGAAACAACAACAATCATTCAAAATCAATATTTAGATACCGGTATTTATGTTTCTGCCGTTTTATCTCCTGAACAAATTAATATATATCAAAAATACATTATAAAAAAATGACCAAAAAAATGATCATTTTTTTTATTTTAAAAAGTTTTTTATATGCTCTATAAATTCTTCTTTTGTATTAGCTCTACTTAATTGTCCTCTTAATTCTTTTGCGTTGGGTATACCTTTTAAATACCATGGTCCATGACTTCTCATTTCTAAACATGCAATCTTTTCACCTTTTAATTCAATAAGTGCTTCTAAATGAAGAATCATCATTTCTTTTATTTCTTCTATTGTAGGTCGTTCAATAATTGTCCCATCTTTTAAATAAGCATCAATTTCTCTAAATATCCAAGGATTGCCTAATGCGCCTCTACCAATCATCACTGCATCACAACCGGTATATTCAAGCATACGCTTTGCTGATGGTCCATCTACAACATCACCATTTCCAATCACTGGAATGTGAACTGCCTGTTTAACATCCTTAATAATATCAAGATCAGCAAATCCACTATAGCCTTGTGCTCTTGTTCTTGCATGTACGGCAATTGCACTTTCCCCAGCTTGTTCAATTTTTTTAGCAACTTCAACAGCATTTTTGCTATTATCATCCCAACCACTTCTTATTTTAACAGTAACTGGTTTTGAAACTTTT
>JBAYAP010000046.1:0-8972 GCA_041669715.1 Acholeplasmataceae bacterium | reverse complement strand
CAAATTCTACCTTTATATTTACCCATAATAAAGACAGGTTGCATAACCATATGTAAAATAACAGGATCACCTTCGTTATTTAAAAACGATAATTCTTGAATTTCTTGATCACCAAATTTTGCAAGTTTTTTATATTCAGCATAATAATTTTCTAATTGTCTATTATTAATTTCTTGACTATTAAATTTTGTAAATCGAATAGACTGATTAAAAACTGAAAACAATTTTTTCCCAATCACTTCATCTTTTTCCATGTTCAATTCAATTAATACACTAGAAGATATATCTTTAATACGTTCTTTTTTATCAACAACATAATAAGCGTTCCAACGACTATTTTTAATTGATTTAACAAATAATTGATAATGGTTTGCTTTTAAAACCGATGTTCTAAATGTTCCATAAAGCACCAAAATAAAAATTGCATAAACAGCAAAATTAAAAATTGTATATATCTCTTTATATAAAACATCTGTTAAAATTAATTGTTCATAGATTGTAAATGCAAAAACGGCCACTGCTAAATTAAAAAAAGCAAACACCATTCTAAATTTAAGTACTTTTTCATTTTGTATGCTTTGCATCACAACAAGTACTAATGTGAATATGGATATAATAAGTGGATATATTGGATGTTGTTCCACAATTTCACCTCTTTAAAAAAATTAAAAACCAACAAGCATTACATATAAAATAAATATTGTTATAATAAAACTTAATATATATTGAACAAAAGGAAATCTTTTTAAAAATCCAAGCGTTTTTTCAGATATTTTTCTTTGATAAAGAAAATAAAGGGGCTCAAAAATTGAGCTTATTATATTTTTCATAATGATTTCCTCCTATTTTAAGAACATATTAATATATTCTGAAAGTTTTTCATGATCATTCATTTTTAATAAAATACCTTCAACAGCAATTGAAACATCGCCTGTTTCTTCAGAAACTAATATTGTTAAACTATCTGTGACTTCACTGATACCCAAACCCGCACGATGTCTAGAACCCATCGTCTTATCATAAGTTTCATTTTCAGATAAAACAAAATATGCGCCTGCACATAAAATTTTATCACCTCTAATAATAACCGCTCCATCATGAAGTGGAGTTAATGGTGTAAAAATATTTATAAGCACTTCTTTTGTAACATCACTATTCATCATAATAGCTCTTTCAGCATATTGATCTAAAGTGTTATGTTTTTCGATTGTAATAAGCGCCCCAATCTTATGGCTTGCTAAATCAAAAGTTGCATCAACAATACTTTGTTTTGTTTGATCACTACCAACCAAAAAACTTATCCGATGTTCTTTTTTCCATATAAGATCAAGCGATCTTCTGATTTCGGGTGCTAATATAATAACTATTACAAGCGGAAACCAAGTAATTACATATTTAAGTATTTCAGCAGATATTGCAATCTCATAGTATGCAACAACCTTATAAACAATAAACAAGATTAGATATAAAATACCTAAGCTCATAAATTTTTTATGACTTGTTACAACTTTAAATAAAAACAATACACAAACAAATACAATATAAAATTCTACTATAAATTTCCAAATCGGAATTCCAAAAATCATATGTTTTTCGCTTCCTTCACGGTTTTATTATATCACATTATTCATTGATAATTTTTTGGATTCGATGTGCTAATCCATCAATTTCCTTAAGTGGTAAACTACAAAGTGCAATTCGAATACCACCTGCCATCGGGATTGTATAAATCTGATGGTCTAATAATTTTTTAAAAGCTTCTTCAGGATCTTTTGCAAGAACAATAGTATAAAATCCGCTTTTAAATGGATGTGTTTCTAATCCAATTTCAGAAGCTTGAGTTTTAAACATTTTGCTTCTTAATTGAACAGACGCTTTCATATTTTCTAAATCCAAAAAGAATGCTAATTGATTTTTTTTATCTGAAAAATAATTAAGTAATTCAATAGCAGCCTTAGGTGTTGCTGACCATGAGCCTCGAGCTTCTTCGATAAACGCATTTCTAAAATTTTTAATTTTAGTTTCATCTTTAGAAAGTGCAATCGCCGCACCCATTCTTAAACCATAAATACCAAATGTTTTTGAACCACTAAATGTAATAATGGTAAGCACATGAGGAGCTAAAACATCAAGATATGATATTTTTAATCTAGCGTCTTTTTCATCAGTAAATTCCAAATATGCTAAATCATACATAAATACAATATCATTTTCTTTAAATTTATTAAATATAATAAGCATTTCTTTCCATTCATCCATAGATAATGTATATCCTGTAGGATTATGGCAAGGATCATTAACAACAATAATGACTTGTTTTTGAATTTTACATAATTTTTCGAGTCTACTTTCAAAACTATCAAGATCAAAATGACCATCAATAAATGTGTTATGTTCAAATAATTTTAATTTTTTACTTGCTGCGTAACGATCATATTGCCAACGTATATCAGAAACAAAAACATAATCGCCTGGATTAGCATAAATGGCAAACGTTCCTGCAATCGCGCCACTTCCACCTGGCGTTGCTGAAGCAGCAATATATAAACTCTTTCTTAACTTATCTTCATATGATCCTAAAACCCATGAAATAACATTTGATTTAAAAGGTTCCCCACCATCACTTGCAGGATATGGCAAAACTTGATTTTCATTAAGCGTTTTAAACCCTTGAAAAACCGATGGCATACCGCCAACACATCCTTCTTCATTAAAATACATGCCCACAGTTGCATTTATTACTTCTGGATTTATTTCTTTTTTTCTTTGCGCTTCATTTGCTAATTGTAAAATATCAACGATCATAAGATTCACTATCTCCTTCATTTAAATATTCATCTAAAAATTTTGCATATACATATAACCAATGTTGTTTAATATGTTGTGTATTCATCGTTAAATATATATGTCTTCTTTCATATTTTAATTCAATCTTTGGATCAAACATATTTGCTTTTCTAAACAACATTTGTCCATTTTGTCTTTGCGATGCTTCTTGTGATAATTCTAATGTTGTGGACTGTACCCCAACTATTGTTTTTTGGACACCTAAACGATATGCTAATTTTTTAAATAGCTTTTCATACATATATAATAACAAATCTCTGTCCAAAGCGCCATATCTATCTGTAAGTTCGTCTTTTAAATCATTAACATCTTCAATGTGATTCAATTCACTAATACGTTTATGAATTTCAATTCTTGCTGCATCTTCACTAACGTATGCTTGATCAACATGTCTAGGGGCAAATATTTCATCAATTTGCGTTGGTCTATTTTGATCCATCGATTGTCCTGTAATTGCTTCTTCTAATAGTTTCATATATAATTCAACACCAACACTATCAATAAATCCAGATTGCTCGGCACCTAAAATATCACCAGCGCCTCTAATAGATAAATCTCTAAGCGCAATTTTATATCCACTGCCTAATGCTGTAAAATCTTTAATTGCTGATAATCTTTTTTTAGCTTCATCATTAATGTCTTTATGCGCATCATATAAAAGATATGCATAGGCAATACGATCACTTCGCCCTACACGTCCTCTAATTTGATAAAGTTGCGAAAGTCCTAAACGATCAGCATCATGGATAATCAATGTATTCGTATTAGGAATATCAACACCTGTTTCAATAATGGTTGTAGAAACCAATATATCAAACTGATGTTCAATAAATTCACTTAATGTACGTTCTAATAATTCTCTGTTCATTTTACCGTGAGCATAACCAATGTTTGCTTCTGGTACAAGTTTTTCTAGTCTTTTTACCATACCTTCCATGCCTTTAACATTATTAAATAAATAGAAGATTTGGCCTCCTCTTGCAATTTCCCGCATAATTGCTTCTTTAATTAATGCATCCTGTCTTTCAACAACATACGTTTGAACGGGATAACGATTCATCGGTGGTGTCTGAATCATTGACAAATCTTTTAATCCAAGTAAAGACATTTGTAAAGTTCTAGGAATTGGTGTTGCACTTAATGTTAGCGTATCAACGTTTTGTTTAATCTCTCTGATTCGCTCTTTATGTTCAACACCAAATCTTTGCTCTTCATCAATAATTAACAAACCTAAATCTTTAAATATAATATCTTGTGATAATAAACGATGTGTGCCAATCACAACATCAATATAGCCTTTTTTTAGTTTTTTTAATATTTCATTTTGTTGCTTAGTCGTTACAAACCGACTCATTAAAGCAATATTAGCCCCATATTTTTCAAACCGATCTTTAAATGTATAAAAATGTTGTCGCGCTAAAACTGTTGTTGGAACTAAATATAATACTTGTTTTTGATTAAGTACTGCTTTAAAAGCTGCGCGCATCGCAACTTCGGTTTTTCCAAATCCTACATCACCACATATAAGTCGGTCCATAGGTTTATTTGTTTCCATATCGTGTTTTGTTTCAATAATTGCTGTAACTTGGTCTTTAGTAGGTTCATAATAAAAATCACGTTCAAATTGTTTTTGCATATCATTATCTTTATCAAATGAAAAACCCACGCTTTGTTCTCTTGCTGCATAAAGTTTAATTAATCGATCACTTAAATCCTTAATTTTCATACGAACACTTGCTTTAGTTTTAGTCCATGCTTGTCCGCCCATTTTTGACAATTTAGGTTTAGCGCCTTCTTGTGCTGAATACTTTAAGACCATTTCAATTTGATCCATAGGAACATAAAGTGATTCTTCACCTGCATAAATAATTTGAAGATAATCGCGTTTTTCTCCGCTTAACTCCATAGTTTTTAAACCTACATAACGTCCAATACCATAATCATAATGAACAACATAGTCACCTACTTGTAAATCATCTGTTGTTCTAATTTTTGTTGATTGATTTAATACACTTCGATATTTAATAGCTGCACGCATACGTTTAGAAAAGATTTGAACTTCATCAATAATCACTATTTTTTCTTGATGAGAAATAAAAGAGCCATACCCTTCTTCATCTAGCAAATAAAATCCTGGTTTTTCTTCAATATTATATAAAACAGATTCACCTTCACTTTTTAAAAGAGATCCAATTTCTAAGCGATAAGCTTCTGTTTTACATAATATAAATATACGATAAGAAGATTTATAAGTTACCATATCATTATAAAAAAGCAAAAGATTACTTTGATACTCATTGACTTTACTTACTTTTAAATCTAGGCTTTTATCATCATTAAAACCTAAGTGATTTATTTCAATATGATTAATTTGCAACAATTCATCAAAATCAATTCTAAAAGGAATGTTTAAAAAAGCATGTCCATTCATCGTTATTGCATACGTATCTAAATCTTCTTTAATTTGTTTTTGGTTAAGTTTCATTTTATCCACATCTATGTAAACTAAATGATACTTATTAGAAAAATTTAAAATATTTGTATGTGCTTCGTTAAAAAATGGTATATACATACCCATACCATCAAGCTGTGAGCGTTCTTCTATGTGTAATACATCTTCTTCAAATTTTTGTTGTTCTCGTTCTGATAATTGATATTTAGAAAAAAACACACGCATTCTTTTTAAAGCTTTTTCTTTCATTTCTTCTGTATAAAATATTTCATGCATAGGTGCTATTTCAATTTTATCTATTTTTTCAAAACTTCTTTGTGTATCTACATAAAAAAATTTAATCTCGTCAATATCATCACCAAAAAAATCTAATCTAAATGGATGTTCATTATTAAGTGAATATATATCAACAATATGCCCTCTTACACTAAATTCACCCGGTTTTTCAACTGTATATACACGATTATATCCGCTATATATTAAAAACTTAATTAATTGTTGTAAGGAAATAGTATCTCCAACATTTAATAGTTTAACACTTGCTTGATAATCTTTAGGTGTAAGTTGTCTTTGGGATAATCCTTGTTGGGTTAAAATAACAATAAACGGTTTTTTTGTCATTAATTGTTTTAATGTAAAAAGACGCTCGCTTCTAAATTCAGGACTTCCTAAAGCCATCATATATGTTAATGTTTCATCTGCTGGATAAAATAATACATCATTGTAATCATTAATTCGATTAAACAAATCATAATACTTTTGTGCTTCATATAAATTTGGCAATACGACAAAAATTGTTTCATGAACTTGATGAAACAATTTTGTAATCATATAAACGTCATATATGTCATGACTATGCTTTAAATAAACTATTTTATTTGTTTCTAGAAAGCTGTCATGTAACTTTAGCAGTTCAAGCATATTGCCTCCATAATAGATGAAAACCCAAACTTAAGTTTGGGTGTTAAATTTCGTCATGATATCTAAATAATTTTGTCCATTGATAACATCATCGATAAGTTCAACACATTGATCAGCTGTGTTTTTAATCGTTATGATTTCATCTTTAGAAAATTCACCTAACACATAATGATCAAGTTGGGATGCGGTGTTTTCTCCAATACCAATGCGAATACGTTTAAAATCTCTTGTACTTGTCTTTTGGATAATATCTCTTAATCCATTGTGACCGCCATGTCCACCTTTTTCTCTTAGTCGCAATCTACCAACTTCAAGACTTATATCATCTACAAAAATATAAACATCTTTAAGCTCAATGTCATAATAATTAATAACCTTAACAATTGCGTTGCCTGAGAGATTCATAAAAGTTGACGGTTTACATAACAAAACTTTTTGTTGATTGTTTGTAAACATGGAGATTTCAGCATCAAATTTAGCATCATATTTAAATGTTAATTGATTTCTATTTGCATAAGTATCCAACACCATAAATCCTACATTGTGTCTTGTAAAAACGTATTTTTTACCTGGATTACCTAAGCCTACAAATAATATCATCTATGGTCCTCATCATGTTGAATTTGATCAAAGATTTGACTAATTGGTTCATCTTTAATAACATGCAATATAGATTCTCCAATTAATTGACCAATAGAAACTTGTTTAATTTTAGTTGATTTACAATTATCACAAAGTTTAATTGTATCAGTTACAATAACTTCTTTAATTACTGAATTTTCAATACGTTCAATAGCGTTTCCGGAAAATACCGGATGAGTTGCCGCTGCATAAACAGCCGTTGCCCCAGCATCCATTAATGCTTGTGCCCCAGCAATAAGCGTTCCTGCTGTATCAATAATATCATCAACCATAATTGCCACTTTACCTTTAACATTACCAATAATATTTTGAACTTCAGCCTTATTAGGTTCTGGTCTTCTTTTATCAATAATTGCCAATGGTGCTTCAAATGTTTTTGCAAATTTTCTTGCTCTTGTCACACCACCATGATCTGGTGATACAACAACAATATCTTTTAATCCTTTTTTATGATAAAAATAATCTGCTAATAAAGGTCCAGCAGGAAAATTATCAATAGGAATATTAAAAAATCCTTGAATTTGAGCAGCATGCAAATCAATACAAATAATACGGTCAATACCCGCAACTTCAAACATATCTGCAATTAGTTTAGCTGTGATAGGTTGTCTAGATTTAGACTTTCTATCTTGTCTTGAATAACCATAGTATGGCATTAAAACAGTGACTGATTTTGCTGATGCTCTTTTAACTGCATCTGCAAAGATTAATAATTCCATTAAATGATCATTGGCTGGGCTTGATGTTGATTGAATAACAAAAACATCATGACCACGCACACTGTTTTCAATATTAACAGAAATTTCTCCATCAGCAAATCTAATAACATCCACATTACTAATTTCTATGCCTGAGGCCTCAGAAATTTTTTCAGCTAGTGGTTTATTCGAACTTAATGCAAACAATTTAACTTTTTTCCCATATATTACTGACATATAGACACCCCTTATATTTACTAATATTATTATACATGATTTTGATATATTTTAAAACTACAAATTGTGAAAAACCACTTATTTATTCAAAATAAAAAGCCCTTAAAAAGAGCTTTCTATAAGTTGTTTAAATTATGCTTCTACTTCAACACTAGAATTTTTCAATTCTTCTTTGTATTCGTTTGCTATTGCATCTTCAATAAGTTTACGCATATCGCCATGAATTGGATGTGCAATATCTCTAAATGTTCCATTTGGTGTTTTTTTGCTTGGCATTGCTACAAACAATCCATTTTCACCTTCAATAATTCTTATATCATGGACGACGAAACTTTCATCAAAAGTAATCGTAGCCACTCCCCTTAATCTACTATCGCTATTCACGATTTTGACTCTTACATCTGTAATCTTCATATTATTCCTCCATGACACTAATAATTGTTTTGATTGTTACTTAAATTATAACATATTGTATTATATTATTAAAGATTTTTCAATTTTTTGGGGAGGTTTTTATATATTTTAGTTTACTTTTTGCTAATTTTTTATCTATTTGTTTGCAATCGTTAAATAATTCTACGATAAAATAGGTAGACCCGCTTCCTGTCATGTATGCGTTTTTATTTATTTTTTTAACGTTTTTTTCATATTTTTTCATATTTTTATAAAGACAAATTGCGGTTTTGTGCAAATCATTATATGCATTTTTAAAAAACTTGTAATGCGCTTTCATTTTATAAAAAGCTAATAACTGATCAAAGTTTTGATGCTGTTTATCAATTTTATAATGATTAAAAACCTCTTTTGTTGAAATTTCTATTTTGGGGTTAAAAAGATAAATGTTTTTAATATCTGGATTTTCTAAAAATTCAATATATTCTCCTCGCCCATAAACATAAGCTGGCCTGTTGTATAAACAAAACAATGTGTCAGATCCTAATGCATTTGCATCAACTTCTAACTCTTTTAAAGTACATCCTAATTCCCACAATTTATTTAGTCCTCTAAGGGTTGCCGAAACATCTGCCGATCCCCCGCCTAAACCTGCGCCAATTGGAATATTTTTTTCAATAGTAATTTTGACATGTTGATCAACATGATATTTATCTTTCATATATGCAACCGTTTTATCTACTAAATTGTTTTGAATATCAATATTAGAGATAACTTGTGTT
>JBAYAP010000045.1:0-9105 GCA_041669715.1 Acholeplasmataceae bacterium | reverse complement strand
TACGCTGATGAAGGTATATCAGGAACTAGTACAAAACATAGAAAACAATTTAACTTAATGATCGCTAAGGCAAAAAGAGGTGAGATAGATATCATCCTAACTAAGTCAATATCTAGGTTTGCAAGAAACACTGTAGATGCACTAAATTTTATTAGAGAACTACGAAAAGTTAAAGTTGAGATATTTTTTGAAAAAGAAAACCTAAGCTCTATTGATCCAAAGGTTGAGTTCTTCTTTACGATGATGGCGTCCATGGCTCAGGAAGAGGCAAGAAACGTTTCTGAGAATGTTAAGTGGAATGTTCAAAGAAGATTTAGAGAAGGTGTACCAATTATTAATCATGCACGATTCCTTGGATACACCAAAGATAGAAAAGGCGGTAACCTTGTAATTGAACCTAAAGAGGCCGAGGTTGTTAAAATGATTTTCAACTTGTATATCAGTGGTATGGGTCCTTCAGGTATTGCTGACAAAATGATGGAGCTAGGTTATAAAACAGGTGCAGGAAAGAGATTATGGCGCGTATCATCTGTTCATTCAGTTTTAAAGAATGAAAAGTACATGGGTGATATGCTGCAGCAAAAAACAGTGAGTACAGATTATTTAAATCATACAAGAGTTAAGAATAAAAACCATGCACCAACCTACTATACTGAAAATAGTCATGAACCAATCATTGATAAAGAAACATTTGAACTAGCTCAACGCATGAGAAAAGAGCGAGCTCAAATCAGAATTGGTGAAGATAAGAACATTTCGAAATATACGAATAAGTATCCATTTTCAGCGATGATCGTTTGCAGTGAATGTGGTAGAACATTAAAGAGACGCTATTGGAATTACGGCAAACCATCACAAAGAGTAATGCAACAATGTGGAGGTTATATCGAAGGTAAGGCAAATTGTAAAGCTAAAGCCACTTATGATGAAGTCTTAGAAGGCACAACAATACAAATGCTAAATGAAGTGTTTTTAAAGGATTTAAACATCATGGACACGATTAAAAATGTGATCAAGTCAACGATTATAGTTGATAATCTGCAAGACGAGATCGATGAACTAAAACTTGAGTTACAAGAAACAGAGACTATGTTATCAAATCTAATTGATACCAGGGTTAAGACACCAGACTTTAGTGAATCAATATTCATGACAAAATATAATGAGTATTCCAACAAGATGAATCTTTTAAGTAAAGAGATATCAAGATTAGAGTTAGAGCATGTTAAAACATTCGATACACAGCAAAGGTTGGATACGATCAATACGATGCTCAAAAATAAAGACTTAGTCATAGATACCTTGGATTCAGATATACTTAGATCCTTTATTTATAAGATGATATCTGTTAGTCCTGAGGAAGTTGTATTCTGTGTTGCAGGTACTCAAAATTACTCAGATGCAGAGTTTGCAGAAAATCGTAAAAAGTTCTTAAAACAAAAACCAATCTATGAAGGACAATACCATGACGAAAAATATAATAAGCACATGAATTATAGCGTAATAATCATATGAGATGTTCACATATTTGAAATAATGAAAAAACTTTATACATGAAACAAAAAAGAAGCTATTTCATCAACTCACGATGAAATAGCTTCTTTGATTTTTGAAAGTCTATAAATGAATTATTATATAGCTTAGTCGTTATTATGTACGTATTTAATCTTTAACATCTAATCTCACTTTCATAAAGTTTATACCCTTTTACAATAACTGTCTGTGGTAAGTTAGGTTTGAACATCTCTATAATTCCTAGTTTTTCCTTAAGTTATAATTACCTATTAAAAAACAATGGTTTTTTATTTTATATGTTCCAACATCCAAGGTTCATTACAAAACAGATTTTTTATGACTATATTGCTTTAAACTTAATTATAGTTCATTCAGTATCTTAAGAGCTTTTTGAGATATCTAACATTTTCAAACTAATCAAATTGAGAAATCAGCCAAATAATACATCCAAAGACTATAAAGATACCTAAAAATCTAATTCCGTTTTTATGAGCTTTACGGCCTTCTTCATCAATTCCATGTCTAACTACCCAAGTATATTCTACCATTTTATCTGGCCAAATTATAAAAACTAAACCGAATAACAAAACAAGTGCAAATATAAAGCAATCCCAAAACATATTATCATCCTTTCAAAAAGTTATATTAGCATGAGGAAGTAATATTTGAACCGTATCTTATTTTTGCAAAATCTTGATTCAACTTAACATCACCTGTAGTATTTCCCGTATATGGATCTACTATCTTACCTAAAAACCCATTTCTAATTGAAAATTCAATTTTATATTTCCAAAAATATTCCCCATCATATGGTAAACCTACAATATCACTATCATTATAAAATCCAAACACAAACTCAAATCCAGAATGTCGTTCATAATCAATCAAAGTATCATAACTTAAGAATATTTGCATAAATAATGAAGGATCAATTTCTTGAGATATCGAAAAGAGTTGTGTCAAGTCAATATTATCATTTTGATATGCTGAAATGTCTTCAAAAATTTTTGGATAATTTGATCTGTAATTTTCATCAGAATAATAATAATTCTCATTATCTATGCTATTTATACCCCAAGTTAATATTGAATACGGAACCCAAATATACGGTTTAAAGGCAAGACCTAAGGCTATTCCAACCGCTGTTTGCCCAGTTTGGAATAAGAAAGAATCAAAAGATGAACCTTTCATAGTTAAGTCGTTTATTTCAATAGAATATATTGGTTCAGAAAAAGCAGCTGACACAACTATATCAGAAAGTTTAATAGTAGAATTTATATAATCATAAAATAAAGTATTCGAAACTGGATCATAATAATAGAAATCAGAATATTCTAATGCCATAATAATCTTATTATTTGTATATTTTATATTCCATAAAACAAGTGAACTATATATTCTGGAAGTCGCATATATTCCGTATTTCCAAGATGTTACTATGTATTCTGATAAATTAGTTTGTGTTGAATAAGTTTCATTGTCAAAACTATAAGAATACATATCAGTCATATAATCTAAAATATCTTCATATTCAGTAGGGTATAGAGCATTGATATTCCAGAGTCCATTATTGTCATATAAATTAACTCCGTTAACTGAAGGAACGACTAGATTGTAAGCATCAATAGTGTTTTTTGTAACACTCAAACTTAAATTCACTGAATCAGAAAATTCTTGATCAATAGTAGTGTCAACGATGTTAGTGTTATCAACACTGTAATCAACATCTCTACTTTCCATTATAACGGCTTCCTTATAAAGTAATCTGGTACTAATTGTGTATTCATCTACGATTTGTTCTAATTCATCTAGATCAGAAAAATTTTCAAGATTTGCAAAATCTATTGCAATATCCAATAAATCATCAAACAAATCTTCGTCTAAACAATTTTCAATATAATAGGCTGAATTAGATTTTAAGTCCTTTATAACAATCCTAGATACGGTATCACCTAAATACTTTGAATCTTCATTCAGATACTGTACAGATCCTTCATGTTGAAAATCAATTGTCCAAATTTCGATATTTTCAACATTAGTTTCCGGTCTAAACCAAATCAAGTTTGAATTTTGATATCTACTATCATAATACAAATTACCTGTTAAATACAAATCAATAATTTTTTTACTGCTATTAGTCAGTTTGATTTTGATTTCCAATTTATCATTTTTTATTTGAAACTTTGAAGAATAATCGGTAATTTTATATTTTTCATTGGTGACCTTTCCGTTTTTGATCTTTTTTTCGTAAACCTCTCTACTATTTTCCTCTGATGCATACTCTGATGCTTGAACGGCATCGCTAAAAAATACTTCAACACTAAAACCTACAACAACAAGCAAAATCATGAGTACAATTTTTTTCATATTCCCCTCCTATTTATAATGGTTATCTCTAGATATTTCCATTACTTTCTTATATATTTTTGGTTTATTTTTGTATAAGTAATACTTTAATCTTAAAGCTTTTGTTATCAATGATTTTGACAAAAGACAAATGTTTTCTGGTAACATATCATAATTCTTAGATATTTGATAATTATTTACTAAACAAGGTCCAGCACAAATTGATTTTGCCCAACAATGCTTACATTTTGATTTTTGCAGTAATTTATTTCTTATTATTTCGACTTTACTGTCATTTATTCCTTCAATCAAATTTCCTATTTTAAATTCGTCATAGCCAATTGCAGCACCACATATATATATACTTTTATCAAGAGATAATGCATATTTACTAACTGAAGCACCACATCTTACTGCATTAATTTGATATAAAAATACTCTTCTGATAAATTTTCCAAATAAATCTTCATCGGACATAATTGCTTTAAGAGGATTAAAATTATTTCTATAAGTTTCTTTACATAAGTAATCATATATTTTTTCATATTCTACTAATAAATTATTGACATTCCAATCGTTATTATCATATCTTATAGGTTTCATTGCAATATTATCAAATTCATTACTTAGAAACTGAAATGACTCTGACAAAGGGTTATCCAAAGCATATGAAACAGCTGCTCCGTAAGTTTTTTTTGAATACTTCTTTTTATTGTCCATTATAAGCGAATGAGTTTTCGAATTGTCAGCCTTAACTCTATATTTATCATGGATTTTTTGAGTTCCATCAATACTGATTCCAAAATGAATTTTATTGTTTTTTATGAATTTTTTTATTTCTTTACTATAAATAGTTCCATTACTACAAAAAGAATATGTGCAACTATTAAATTCAAAATCATCATCAATTCTATCAATGATTTTTTGTATTTTCTTGTAACTTAATAATGGTTCGCCAGATCCAGTAAAATCAATATTTATATGTCTAATATCATTAAACTTATTTTTAAGGATTTTGATAAAATCTACTGTATCTTCAATTTTTATCTCATTATTGCTTCTTTCATTACTATTGATAAAGCAATACTTACAAGCTAAATTGCATTTTTTGTTGATCTCAACTGTTGGAAATAACATATGTATATCATTATTACTAATTTTTACTTCTCCAATTGAATCATAGAACCCGACTTTTGACAAGAATTTTTTTAATTCCGATTTATTTAATAAAGAAGACTCCTCAATTTCTATGAATTTCCCATTTTCTAAATTGAAAATTACTTCAAAATCATCTAAAGAAATAACAACTTCATTACTGGAAAGTCCAAAATCAGAACCAGTTATTTCTAAATAATTACCTTTTATAATCTCTTTTTCCCCCATATCAGTTTCCTTACCTAAACTTATTTAAATCTAGCTTATGTGTTTCATGCAAATTATAATAATTAAGTAAATCCCCACCAAGATTCTAATTATTGATTGTGTGTATAATAATTTAAATTGTAGCACGATATATACATATTGTCAACTTTTTGTTAAACCGTGTTATCTTTATCGACTTCATCACTAACTTACAGATAATAATATTGATACAATGTACATAAGCTACTTTTTAATGTTGTTTATCAGTCATAGTGAATGGTTATATTCATATGAAATATTTACACATTTAAGACAATAAAAAACGCACTATATGTAATAAAAATAGAATCTATCTCATCAATTTAAAGATGAATAGCTTATTATCTTTTTCATTATTAAATATAACAAAATCACAAAAATGATCTTATCGTTGAGTACGAAAACATTAGGTATACTTATGCTCTTAATAGAGCAATTTTCTATTTTTTTATACTCAAAAAATGTTGTAAAAAATGTTCCCCCTAACAAACCTAAACTATGATTATTCATGAAAAACACCTAAAAATATGTTTACACATTGATGAGCATATGCACACACACTTACTATAATAACTAAAAAAGGTAATATTCACTTTTTTACGAGTTAAATCACCTTTTGTATAAGTTTATAAATGGCTTATTTAAGCGATTTTTAAAGAAAGCAATGTGATAGACTCAACGTGCGTAGAGTATATCTGATTGCTCGAAAATATGTCGGTTCGTGTACGTCGGAAACATATTTTGGCCATTTTATGTTCCCCCATTCCAGACTTTTTCCAGTGTGGAACATTAAATTGTTTAATAGTCGTATCTATCAGTCTGTGCTATTAAATTATTTCGTTAGAAATTAGTAAATTTGTTCACTCAATATTTTATGAAGTTTGATAATTGATGTTTTATGATTACACGCATACAGTATATATTAATGAAATATTTATCTAATCATGTTGTCTGTTTTGAGTCAATTTAAAAATACTTATGATAAAATAACATAACTTGTTGCTCATATGCTAGTGTGTAATACGATATAGGCTGTAATGATTATCTATAGTCGTTCACTTGTTATTGATCTTTGGCGTATTCACTCTATCAGTCATTTCGTATTCAGCATGATTTTAATACAATTAATCATTTTTACTAATTAATAAAAAAAACGGTTGTTCTTTATTAAGAGCAACCGTTTTTAATAATATGTTTCTTTGATGGCTTGAAAGTGAACACTTTCACTTTTTAATTATACTGCGATTTTTAAAGGCTAAATAAATCAAACCTATAAAGAATATGGGTGAAGAAATCGCTATTAACATTAAAGTAATATCTTTAAGCCAAAGTATGCCTAAAACTTCATAAATACGCGCATAAAATGTTTGCCAAATTATTGCTAATAATGAAACAATCAAGAATGCAACAAATAGAAAACCGTAAAACCAATATAAACTTGTTTTAATAAATTTT
This sequence comes from Acholeplasmataceae bacterium, assembly GCA_041669715.1. GTDB lineage: Bacteria > Bacillota_I > Bacilli_A > Acholeplasmatales > Acholeplasmataceae > WOFB19. The sequence goes on along the minus strand of JBAYAP010000045.1, from coordinate 2,388 downwards.
CTCATCTTTTATCCTCCTAAATTAATGAATAACCTCTCTCTTTTGCTCTTTCGATAGGGTTCACCTTTACCAAATTAATATAAAGAGGATTTTAAATATGTATTCTATTTATTTTGATTATATAAATAACTTTATGAAATAAACCAAAGTATAGATAATAAAATATAATTTTGTTGCGCCTTAGTTGTTATGCTTGCTTGTCCATCATTTTTTTGTTCACCATACCACCCAAATTGCGCATGATTTCCTCCAGGTATTTCAAAAAATACCGCTTCATCAGAAAGTAACACTTTAGATGCTTCTAAACTATTCCTATCTAAGATGAAATCATTTTCAGCAGTAACTGTAAGCACATGCTTATCAGTTAAATCTTTAATTGTATAACTTGCTAAAAATATAACATCTGTAACTCTTTCATCTTCAAACGCAATAATAGATCCAACGGTGCCACCTAATGAATGACCAATCACGACGTTATCCAAATCATCACTTAAAAATTTTGTTCCATAATTTGGTGTTAAAATTGCTAAATTAAAAACTGTTTTTACAATGATCACATTATAATTAAATGTTGCTAAATTTGCAGCAAGATATAAATAACTTTCTGGTTCTACTTTCCCACCTGGAATAATTACAATATTTTTAGTGGGTTCATCTACTGTATAACTGATATGGTCAAATTTATCTTCTATATCAACATTCGATAAATCTAATTCTGCAATTTCATTATACATTTCATCTAAAGGTTCATAAGAATCAAGTGTATATATCTTTAATGCTCCTACAAAAACTAATAAAATAATAAACAATACCAATAGTATTTTTTTAATAAGCTTTTTCATTTATATCCCTTTTTTCTTAATTATTCTACTTATGTATAGTCTATCATATTCTTTTAAAAGTCATATAATACAATATTTTTTTTATCTACGGTATAATATAAATATAAACTATTACTTTTAAGGAAATAAATATGTCAACTAAAAATGAAGTTCAAATTTCAAGAATAGGTTTTGGTGGATGGCAATTAGGAAATCCATTATGGGGAAAAATGTCTGTAGAGGAAGGTATTAATCTCGTCAAACTCGCATTTCAAAAAGGAATCACTTTTTTTGATACTGCTCCTAGTTATAGTAATGGTTTAAGTGAAACTATCATTGGTCTTGCACTTAAAGATTGTAGAGACCAAGTCTTTATTAATACAAAAATAGGACATTTATCTGATGGATCTACTGATTTTTCTATTTCATCTATGGAACCACAAATTAATATGAGTTTATCTAGATTAAATACATCCTATTTAGATAGTGTTTTACTTCACAACCCAAGTATGGAAATTCTTAAGGGTAAAACCTATCATTTTCAGGAACTAGCACGTTTAAAAGAACTAGGATTAATTAAACACTATGGTGTTAGTATTGATACTTATGAAGAATTTTATAATGCTATCACATATACCAATATTGATATCATTGAAGTATTATATAATATATTTTTCCAGTCTGTTCATTCTCTTTTTCAAACAACAAAAGATAAACAAATTAAAATTATTATTAAAGTTCCCTTAGATTCTGGATGGTTAACTGGAAAATATCATGAAAACAGTATTTTTACAGGTATTAGACAAAGATGGTCAACAGATGATATTAAAAGACGTTCAAACTTAATAAGTGAAGTTAAATCAATTGTTAATAAAAATGATTTAACAGCAACTGCATTAGCATTTATCTTAAAAGATCAAAATGTCACTTCTGTAATTCCAGGTACTAAAAATGAAGCACAATTAAATCAGAATTTAAATGCACTTAAATTAACTATAGATAATGAAACATATACTAAACTTATTAATTTATATCAACAAAAAATTAAAACGAAACCATTGCCTTGGTAGAAAGGAGCTATTTTATGGAAGAAAATCAAAAAAAATTACAAGTGTTAAAAGATGCAATTGACAAAAGATTAAAAACTTTATATCAAAAAGATGAAACTGAAAGATGTAATGAAGCTAAAACATTAGAATACCTCATGTGTATTATCGAAGCTGATGCAAACGATGATGAATATGCAACAAAATGCTTACGAGTTATGTATTTATAAAAGAATAATATTTAATTAATAAAGGACTATCAAGGTCCTTTTTTTATAACTTTTACATAAAATATATAATATTAATATCTGATATATAAATAAAAAAGCTGAAATATAATTAAAATGTACCCTATAAAACGGACTATCCTAAAAAAAGGATACTCTAATTTTATAGGGTTTTTGTATATTAAGATTAGGAGTTATCTCTTAGTCTTTTATTTTTTTATAAATGGTAGTAATATAAAGGCGAAGGCGTAGTTAATTAAATTGAACTTCGAGTTCGTAAAAACTATGTATACC
>JBAYAP010000044.1:0-9195 GCA_041669715.1 Acholeplasmataceae bacterium | reverse complement strand
ATCATTTTTTATAACATATAGATTTTATCATGTTTTTATCGAACTTTTAATGTAATTTACATTTTATTATATATGATATAATTATATAGAGGTGTTATCATGAAAAAAGAAATACAAAGTTACCTACGACAAATATATCAATATGATGAGACTGATAAGACATTTTTAGTCTCTATATCATTAAATTCATATGAAGAAATCCTTAACGATTGGGATGCTGGCCCTGTAAGAAAAAAATCAATGAATCCTGAATTAGATTCTTTTTTAGAAGAAGCATTGCATGAAATTCCAATTAAACAAAAAACTAAAATTGTATTTATGATCCCAGAAAAAATAAAAGACCCACAAAAAGAGGTTATGCATATTGAAGCATTTAAAAATTATTATCGAGCTTTAATTCATTTTCTTAATCGTGATTTAAAAACTATTTATAGAAAAATGATGATCTATATTATCTTAGGTTTTTTATTCATTATTGTTTCAACACTTTTAAGCCATTATTTCCCTGATAATCTTTTAGGCGAAATTCTTTCACAAGGCATATTCATCGGTGGTTGGGTTTTAATATGGGAATCTTTTTCACTCTTCTTTTTTGAATCCTATGATAAAAGAGATCTTAGAAAACGCTATATAAGATTTATTAATAATAAGATTATTTACCGTTATACTAAATAAACAAAAAAATCCATCGAAAGATGGATTATTTTTTTATTTGGTCCCCGCAGCCGGGCTCGAACCAGCACGGATTATTCATCCACCAGATTTTGAGTCTGGCACGTCTACCAATTTCATCATGCGGGGAAGATGAATTGCTTATATATTGTAACATATAATATATATTCTTTCAATCATTAATCTATTAAATAAAAGTGGCATTCGCTTTGAACACCACTTTTTTGATTTTACATTTCTTTTAAAATCTTAATACCTAATAATTCTAGACATTCATTAAGAATCTTTTGAATTGACTTAACAAAATATAAATTTGTATTTAAGATTGTTAAATCTTCAACAATAATTCTTTCTCTACCATAAAAACTATTAAAAGCTTGAGCCAAAGAAATTGCGTATTTTGCGATAATACTAGGAAAATTTAAATCTTTTGCACGTATAATCATCGAAGGATATAAATCTAATAATTTAATTACTTCATAATATGAATCATCTTCATATAGTTTAGGATCAACATATGATTTATCAATACTTTGGGTTTTTAAAATAGATTCAATTCTTACACTACTATATTGTAAATATGGACCAGTTTGGCCTTCAAATTTAAGCATATTTGCTAAATTGAAATCTACTTCTAAATGTCTTTCGTTTTTTAAATCATTAAATATGATTGCTCCTACACCAACAGCTTTTGCAACTTCATCTTTATTTTCTAAATTAGGATTCTTTTCAATGATTGCTTCTTTAGCTTCTTCAATTGCTTGAATAATCACATCTTCTAATTGCTTAGTTTTACCACCACGTGTACTCATCTTCTTACCATCAAGAAGCACAAGTCCAAAGTTTACATGTTCAATTTCAACAGGATATCCCAATAAATTTTTAACAGCATTTAATTGCTTAAAATGTAATTGTTGCTCATTACCGACTACATATAAAATCTTTTTAGCACCATATGTTTGATAACGATACTTAATAGCCGCTAAATCTCTTGTAATGTATAAAGTTGCCCCATCAGAACGTTTGATTAGTGCTGGTGGCATATCATCACCTAAATCAACAATAGTTGCACCATCGCTAATTTTTAGCAATCCTTTATTGTTAAGATCTAAGATAACATCATCCATTTTATCATTATAAAAGGCTTCGCCCTGATAAGAATCAAATGAAACATCTAAAATCTTATACATCTTCATAAATTCTTCTAACGATAAATCTCTAAAAGTCTTCCATAATTTAAGATATGTTTCATCATTGTTTTCTAAGTCTTTAAATACTTTTCTAGCTTCATCTTCTAAAGATGAATCTAATTTAGCATCTTCATGAAATTTTACATATAAATCTTGAAGTTTCTTAATTGGATCAACTGATAAATCTAAAGGTTCTTCTAATCGATTATAAGCAACAATCATTTTACCAAATTGAGTACCCCAATCACCTAAGTGATTAATACCTATAACGTTATACCCGGCTTTTTGATAAATGTTTTTAAGCGCTTGTCCAATCATCGTCGATCTTAAATGACCAACTGAAAACTTTTTAGCAATATTTGGTGAAGAATAATCGATACATATCGTTTCATTTTTATCTTCTAAAATTTTATTTTTATTAAGTTCTTCTAATGCTTTTTTAGCATAATCTTTTCTATCTAAGAATATATTTAAAAATCCATTAATAAATTCTAATTTAACAATACCTTCATATTGAATATCGTTTTTAATTTGTTCAAAAACAGCCATTGGCGCTTTTTTCCAAGATTTAGCTAATCCAAAAAGTGGTATTGCTAAATCAGCACCCCCATTTTTAGGTCTTTCAACAACAAAAGATTCTGCACTATATTTAGTTTCTAAATCATTTTTTATTTTATTTTTTATAAAATCAATCATGATATACTCCTATTTGTTAAAAAAAAGCACAATGTGCTTTTTATTTTTTACTCACCAGCTGCATCCATAGCTTCTAAAGCATCATCAAAGAATTTTTTAGCCGCACGATTAATAAGTTGTGTGTCACTTGTTCCATTAGCTGTAAATTGTACACTAACTTCATTATCAATAAATAATATCAATTGTTCTGCAGAGTATGCAATATCATCATATTGGTCCATTAATTCAACAAAATTATCTTCATCTTCAGTTGGATCAAAATAATAAATATAATCAACATATTCACTAACTTCTAATTGTTCATAGTATTTTTGGAAGGCTCCAATATAAGTATAAGCTGTAGTAGATGTTGGCGTTCCAATAAATAAAATCACATATTCATCATTTTCTAATTTATCAATAAGTTTTTTATAACTTAATTCATAAAATGGATGATCTTCTGTGAAATCGTCAGTTGCAACATCACTGTATAAAGCATAAAATTTTTCTTGTTTTGACGGAATTAGTAATATAAATAATACAATTACAACAACTAAAAAACCTAAAAGTGAGTAAGTAACTTCTTTTGGTACTTTGGGTTCTAGTTTATTATATTTCTTTGCCATGTTAAAACCTCCTGAATAGACTCTTTTAGATTATAGCATAAATAAAAAAGTTTATCAATTATTTATTTATATAAATATGATAAGAAAATCACTATTTTATTTAAAAAATTCGATTAAATATCGTATCTACATATCTTAAGTAATGATTTAAATTAAAATCTTTAGGATTAATAGATTTAGAAATATCTTTTTGTTTTGAAATTAAATCTAAAAACTGTACTTTTTCATCTTGAGCGCTTAGTGCTAATTTTTGAATAATTGGATATGTTAAATCACGATCAAAGCCTTGATCTATTAATGCATGAAGCACTTGCTCTGCATAAAATATACCATAGGATAACTCAATATTTTTTATCATTTGATGTGTATCAACAACCAGCCCATCAAGTGTATTTTTGTATCTGTTTAACATATAATCAATGAGTGATGTCGAATCCACAAGCGTAATGCGCTCAACTGATGAATGCGAAATATCTCTTTCGTGCCATAGAGCAATCGATTCATATTCAGCAATCATATAGCCTCTAATCAAGCGCGCAAGTCCACAAATGTTTTCACTGCTAATTGGATTTTTTTTATGAGGCATTGCTGATGATCCTCTTTGATTTTTACTAAAAGGTTCACTGACTTCTTTTACTTCAGTTCTTGATAGATGTCTTATTTCAGTTGCAATCTTTTCTAATTCTGAAGCGATTTGAGCAATAACTGCTATATAGTTTGCATGGCGGTCTCTTTGCAGTATTTGTGTTGAGATATTGGCTGAAACTAAACCCAAACGTTTTGAAACAATTTCTTCAAGTTTAGGGGTATTTGCACTATAGTTTCCTACAGCACCACTTAACTTACAAACCTCAACATCTTCACATGCTGCTTCAAATCTTTTATTTAATCTTTTAAAATCTTCATACCATAATGCAAATTTAAGACCAAAACTTGTAACTTCAGCATGCATACCATGCGTTCTACCCATGATCGGTACATCTTTATAAAGATATGCTTTAGTTTTTAATATTTGCATAAATTGTTTTATATCTTGTTTAATAATTTGATTTGCTTCTTTTAATAAAAGCCCATTTGCACTATCGACAACATCCGTAGATGTTAACCCATAATGAATATACTTTTTTTCATCGCCTAAAGAATCCATCACTGATTTTGTAAATGCAATCACATCATGTTTTGTTTCTTCTTCATAACGATAAATATCTTCTAATTTAAAAGTTGCTTTGTCAATTTTATCATAAACATCTTTTGAAAATAAATTTTGTTGATACCATGCAAAAGATGCTGCTTTTTCAATTTCTAGATATTTTTGAAATTTATTTTGATCACTCCAAAGATGTTTCATTACTTGTCTTTGATAACGTTCAATCATGATATCACCCCTATTAACCTAAAATACATTTAATACTTCAATTGTTTGGTTACGATCTGGACCTACAGAAAATATTGCAATTTTAACACCAACTAATTCACTTAATTTATTTAAATAAGTTTGTGCAGCAATTGGTAATTGATCATATGATGTAACATGAGTAATATCATCATCCCAACCATCCATTTCAATATAAATAGGTTTACATCTATTATATGTTTTAATATCTGCTGGCACATAATCAATGATGTTTCCATCTAATTCATAATGTGTCACAATCTTTAAAGTTTTAACAGTCGATAACACGTCTAGTAAAGTAATTGCCAAATAACTTAACCCACTAACACGCTTAGCATGACGTAAAACAACCGTATCAAGCCATCCAATACGTCTTGGACGTTTTGTTGTTGTTCCATACTCATGTCCTCGTTCTCTAATTTCACTTGCGAGTTCATCAAACATTTCACTTGGAAAAACACCTTCACCTACACGTGTTGTGTAAGCTTTAGTCACACCAATAGAACCTTCTAACAACCAAGGTGCAATCCCTGCATTAATAGGCACTGATGCCGCTGTTGGACTACTAGAAGTTACAAACGGATATGTTCCATGTTCAATACATAGCATAATACCTTGTGCACCTTCAAATAAAACTTTTTGATCTTCTTCTATCCATTGATTTAATATTAAACTGGTATCAGTAACATATGGTTTAATTGCTTTAGCATATGCTAGATATTCATTTAATATATCTTGTTTATTAAAAGTTTTAAATCCTGCTTCTTTTAAAATATGATTTTTTTCAACTAATTCTTTATTTAAATAATCTTCAAAAAATAATGGATCAATAAATTCAGCCATTCTTAGCCCTGTTCTTGCATATTTATCCGTATATGCAGGACCAATACCCTTATGAGTTGTTCCAATTTTTTGATCTAATTTTTTTTGTTCATTAAGTTCATCAATTGCCTTATGAAAAGGTAATACGACATGACTTCTATTTGATATATATAATTTGTATGGTGTTTTAATATTTTCTAATTCTTCTAATAACCCTTTAGGATCAATAACCATACCATTTGCCATTACATTTTTAATATTGGGATTTAATATACCTGATGGTAATAAATGTAGACTATGCTTTTGACCATTAAAAATGACCGTGTGTCCCGCATTGTTTCCACCTTGATATCTTACAACTACATCGGCTCTTTGTGCTAAATAATCTGTTATTTTACCTTTGCCTTCATCGCCCCATTGACTGCCAACAATTACAATTCTTTTCATAGTAACCCCTTCAACATGTTTTTAAATAAAAACAAAAATGGCTATTGCCAAATTGATTTTAGCATAGTTGTTTATATTAGTCAATGAAGGGAAAATTGCTATTATGAACTTTTATTCATGTTTTTAATAAAATGCTCTTGTAAAACGCTTACAGATTTTATATAATGTTATCGGGTGATGAAAAATGAAAATATATTATTGTAGTTCTGAAGCGTTTCCTTTTAGTAAATCAGGTGGCTTAGCAGATGTAGCTGCTTCACTTCCAAAAGCATTACAAAACCATGGACACCAAGTTAAAATATTTATTCCTTTATATCAACAAAATTTAAAGGATATAAATAAGTTTACTCATTTAGGGCATCACGTCATTAATATTCAAGACGATGCTTATGGTGTTGATTATTATGAAACTGACTACAACGGAATCACATATACTTTAATTTATAACGAAAAATTATTTGATCGTCCAAATTACTACGGTTATGAAGATGATGATGTCAGATTCTTGTTTTTTAATCTAGCTATCATAGAATATATTCAAGTCTTTAATGATATGCCTGATATCATTCATATCAATGACTATCAAACTGCACTTGTACCTTATTTATTAGATTCTTTATACAAACCAAAATTTCCCGAATTTAAACATATTAAAACTTTGTTAACTATCCATAATTTGGAAAAACAAGGCTCATTTCCTATTGAAACAGAAAAATTATTAGGCCAAAAAAGTTTTGCCTACTTACACTTAGATCAAGTTAACTATCTTAAAACTGGTATTATGCGTGCAAATGCAATTAACACCGTAAGTGAATCATATCATCAAGAAATATTAACTAAATTTTATGGTTTTAATTTACAAGGTCCATTAAAATCTCGTCAATACCAATTGTTCGGTATTTTAAATGGTTTTGATGAAAGTTTATATAACCCTAAAACTAGTTCTTTCCTTTCATTAAATTATGATGAAAACACATTTACAGTTGGTAAAAATAAAAATAAAGAAGTTCTTTTAAAACAATTAAATCTAAACTTAGATAGCAAAAAACCAATGGTTGCATTCATTAATCGTTTTGCAAGACAAAAAGGTATTGATATCTTAATGCCTATTTTAGAATCTTATTTAGATAATGAAGCTTTTACTTTTATCGTTTTAGGTAAAGGTGCCGTACTTTATGAAGCATATTTTGACGAACTTCAAAAAAAATATCCAAATTTAGTCTATTATCAAAATTCATTTGATTTGGAACTATCACAAAAAGTCTATGCTGCCAGCGATTTATTCTTACTACCTAGTCTATTTGAACCTTGTGGTCTTAATCACATGATTGCTATGAAATTTGGAGCACTTCCAATTGTAAGAGAAACTGGTGGATTAAAAGATACTGTAACACCATATAATAAATTTACTGGTATCGGTGTCGGTTTTACCTTTAAAAACAATGATCGTGATGAACTTAAAGAAATCATTGATAACGCTCTAGATTTATATCATCATGATAAAGTTTCATTTGATGACATGATTCATCAAGCAATGCACGTCCAACATTCAATGGATAAAATGGCCAATCAATATGAAGAACTTTATACTAAACTGCTTTTAAATGAAATATAAGAACCTTCGGGTTCTTTTTTTTTATATTTAAAGATGTTATAATATGACTATTCATTAGGAGTGTTTTATGTTAAAAAGACAGCTTATGACCATCATTTTTTTATGTATAGAATTAACATTATGGATTCTTATCTTATTTGTTAATCCGTTTTTACCTAGCGGGACACTACACTATTTATCAATTATCATTTGTGCAATATATGTTTTATTAAACTATAAAGGTACTAAAGATATGAAAATTGTGTTATGTGCTTTTTCTGCAACACTAGTTGCTGATTATTTTTTAACTTTACAACAAACTCACCAAATTTTAGGTACATTTTTCTTTCTAATTGCTCAACTGTTTTATTTGATTCGTTTAAAAAACATATATCCTAAATCTTATGTATTCTATGTACCTTATGTTATTTTAATGCTATTGATATCCGCATCAATGTGGGTAGAAACCAAAACCTTAGATTTATTATTAATCATAAGTATCGCATATATTTCAATACTTGTAATTAACATGGTTTATGCCTTAAAAATTCATAAGCAACTCTTAATTTTTGGTATCGGTCTACTTTTTGAAATTGGTGCTGACATATTTGTTGCACTTGGAGCAAGTGCACCCTATATATCATTTAATCCAAATGGATTACTTTATCTATTAAGTGAAATACCGTTTAATATGGTTTGGTTATTCTATATACCAGCCCAAGTATTATTTGCTCTATCTATTAAATATCATCATATAAAACAAGGAGAATCTCATGTTTGAACAATTAAAAGCATATCATCCCATTAACGAACAAGAACAAACCGATTTAAAAGCAATGCTTGATTTTATCAATCACTATAATAACACATTAGACAGAACTAATCTTATTGCCCATTTTACTTCTTCTGCTATTGTTCTAAATGAAACATTTGATAAAATATTATTTGCCTATCATAAACTTTATGATTCTTGGGGTTGGTTAGGCGGTCATAACGATGGTGATCCGGATTTTTTACATGTTGCAATTAAAGAAGCCATGGAAGAAACAAGTATTAAAATTGTCAGACCATATAATAACAATATCTTAGGTATTGATATCATTTTAGTTGAAAATCATATTAAAAAAGGTATATATGTCAGTGATCATCTACACCTTAATGTTACCTATCTATTAATTGCTGATGAAAATCAAGAAATTTATCATAAACCTGATGAAAACTTAGGTGTTCGTTGGTTTTCATTAAATGAATATTTATCTTATGTTAGTGAACCAAGAATGAAAATAGTTTATGAAAAACTAATCAAGCAAGCTTTAAAACAAAAAAAGATGTAATTTTTACATCTTTATTTTTTTTCTAATTTTATTTTAAGTTCAGGATCAAACTTTTTATCACGAATCATTTGAATCTCTTCTAAATAAGGTGCTTGATCATTTACAAATGGTGTTTCTAATATTTTTGGTATATCTAGAAACGCATCATCATAAATTACTTTTAATAAAGCATTAAATCCAATATAGCCAAATCCAAAGTTTTCGTGGCGATCTTTTGCTGCACCTTTTTCATTTTTAGAATCATTGACATGAAATACTGAAATATAATTTATACCAACAATACGATCAAAGGCTTTAATAACCCCATCAAAATCATTTTTAATATCATAGCCTGCATCATGGGTGTGACATGTATCGAAACAAACGCTCACGCGGTTTTTATCAACAATTAAATCAATAATTGATCGTAATTCTTCAAACGTTTTACCAACTTCATTACCTT
>JBAYAP010000043.1:0-9264 GCA_041669715.1 Acholeplasmataceae bacterium | reverse complement strand
CAACATTTCAAAGCATTTGAACATGAAATGATCAGTGCAAGAGTTATTGATATCGATGACCAACATTATCGTTTAGATATTGGTAAAGATTTAACGACATTATTACCTAAAAAAGAAGCATTACCAAAAGATAATTTTCATGTTGGAGATCATGTAAGAGTTTATGTATCTGATGTTGAAATGAAGACAAAATGGCCAAAAGTTTATGTTAGTCGTAATCATCCAAGTTTAATTATTCGATTATTAGAATCTTATATTCCAGAAATAAAAGATGGAACGATTGAAATTATGGGTATTTCAAGAGACCCAGGTGATCGCGCAAAAATTGGTGTAAAAACCAATGATCCAAAAGTTGATCCAATTGGCGCTTGTGTTGGTGAAGGTGGCTCAAGAATTAGAGAAATTGTCAAAGCATTAAGCGATGAAAAAATCGACTTATTTAGATGGAGCGATAATGAAAAAGAATTAATTGCAAACGCGCTTCAACCAGCTAAAGTTAATGCGGTTACACATGTTAACCCTAAAGAAAAAAATGCTTTAGCAATTGTCCCAGATGATCAATTATCACTTGCAATTGGTAAATTAGGTCAAAATGTAAAACTAGCAGTACAAGCTTGTGGATGGAGTATTGACATTAAGTCTGAAACCATGGCACAAGGCGAAGGAATCTTATATTAATAAAGGTGATTTTAAATGAATAAAGTGAAAAAAGTTCCATTAAGAACTTGCGTCGTCACAAAAGAAATTTTGCCTAAAAAAGAATTAGTAAGAGTAGTTGCGACTAAAGAAGGTTTAGTTTCTGTTGATTTAACAGGAAAAGCAAATGGTCGTGGTGCTTATGTTAAATTAAATAGAGAAGTCATTCTCAACGCTCAAAAAAACAAAATAATTGACCGAAAACTTGAAGTTGAAGTTCCCAATGCAGTCTATGAAACACTCTTAGGTTTAGTAAATGAATCTTAGTGCGATAGGCTTAGCGTTTCGCGCGAGAAAAATAGTGATAGGTACTGATATGACATTAGCGTATCTGCCTAAAAATAAAGTGTATTTAATCATTCTTGCAACAGATGCCTCTTTGGCAACTAAAAAGAAAATTTATGATAAAGCTAAAACATATCAAGTTGATGTGTTAGAAGTAGTTTCATCACAACAACTTTCACAGGCTCTCGGTAAATTTGGAATAAAAGTAATTGGGGTTATGGATCAAGGATTTAGCCAATTACTACTTAAATAACGAAGGATGTGATTTTGTATGCCTAACAATAAAATGAATCCCAAAAAAAGACAAACTAATAAAAAACCAATGCCTCATCGCCCAGTGGTGAAAATTAAAAAAGAGGAAGGACCAAAGATTTTAATCTATAAACCAAACATGTTGGTATCAGAAGTTGCAGAAGGACTTAGATTATCAAATGCAAGTATGATTAAAAAGCTTATGGGACTAGACTTAATGGCTAGTGTTAATCAAGTTATTGATCGCGATATAATTGAACTTATCGCAGTCGAAGAAGGATTTGAAATACAAAATGAAGTGGTTACTGATGTAACTCGTTTTGATGAAATGGAAATTGTTGATGATCCTAAAGATCTTGTTAAAAGACCAGCGATTGTAACTGTAATGGGACATGTTGATCATGGTAAAACAACACTTTTAGATACAATTCGTAAATCACGTGTTGTTGCCGGTGAAGCAGGTGGAATTACTCAACATATTGGTGCATACCAAGTTGTTAAAAATGGGGAAGCAATCACTTTTATTGATACACCAGGCCATGCTGCATTTACTGAAATGCGTGCTCGTGGTGCTAAAGTAACTGATATTGTTATTTTAGTAGTTGCTGCAGATGATGGTGTTATGCCACAAACTATTGAAGCAATTGATCATGCGAGAGCTGCAAATGTTCCAATAATAGTTGCGGTTAATAAAATTGACAAACAATCAGCAAATCCGGAACGCATCATGACAGAATTATCGGAAAAAGGATTAACGCCAGAAGCATGGGGTGGTGATACACCATTTGTTCAAGTATCTGCACTTAAAAATAAAGGTATTGACGAATTGCTTGACGTGATTCAATTAATTAGTGAAATTCATGAATTTAAAGCCAATCCAAAACGTCTTGCTCAAGGAACTGTTATTGAAGCAAGTATTGATAAAGGTCGTGGACCAGTTGCAACACTTATTATTGAAACAGGTACATTGCATGTTGGTGATTATATTGTTATCGGTAATACTTACGGTAAAATTAGAACAATGGAAGATGATTTAAAGCGTCGTTATAAAGAAGCTAAACCATCTCAACCTATTGAAGTTACAGGACTAAATGAAGTACCTCAAGCCGGGGATATTTTTATGGCATTTAATGATGAAAAAGTCACTAAAACTATTGCTTCTAACCGTCAAAATAAACAAAAAGAATTAGATCAAAATTCTAATAAAAAACGTTCTTTAGATTCATTATTTGGTGAATTAGAAGAAATTGAAAAAGAACTAAATATCATTATTAAAGGTGATGTTCAAGGTTCAATAGAAGCGCTTAGAGGATTACTTGAAAAAATTGATATTAAAGGTCTTCATGTCAATACAGTACGTTCATCAGTTGGTGCAATTTCAGAATCAGATGTAACATTAGCATCTGCATCAAATGCAATTATTATTGGATTTAATGTGCGTCCGACAGCAGCTGTTAAACGTGTTGCTGATACCGAAGGCGTAGAAATTAGATTATATAGCATTATTTATCGTGTTCAAGAAGATATTGAAGCAGCTTTAAAAGGTATGTTAAAACCTGAATTCGAAGAAATTGTAACAGGTCAAGCAGAAGTTAGAGATGTATTTAAAATATCTAAAATTGGCTCTATTGCTGGTTGCTACATAACTGATGGTGTTATTAAACGTGATGCATTAGTGCGTATATTACGTGAAGGTATTGTCGTTTATGAAGGTAAATTAGCTTCGCTTAAACGTTTTAAAGATGATGCTAAAGAAGTTAAACAAGGTTATGAATGTGGACTTTCAATTGAAAATTATAATGATATAAAAGTTGGAGATATTATTGAAGCATCACAATTAAGAGAAATCGAGGTGTAATACTTATGTCTGTTACGACTGAAAGATTGGCAAGTTTAATTCAAAGAGAACTTGCAAGTATTGTTAATATGGAAGTTAAGGATAAAAGTTTTGGTTACATTAATTTAACAGATGTTAAAGTAACAAAAGATTTATCATATGCAACAATTTATTATACGATACTAAACAATGATGAAGAAATGTTAAAAAAAGCAGCAAATGCATTGAATGATTCAAAAGCAACCATTCGTATGGAACTTGCTAAAAAAATTAGAAATATACGAAAAATTCCAGATTTAGTTTTCAAGTTTGATGAAGCATTAGCTTATGGTAATCATATTGAAGACATATTAAAAACATTAAAGTAACCTCGGTTACTTTTTTTTTATTGATGATAAATTAACGATATCTAACTTGATATTGTATAATATAAATAGGGTGAAAACAAAATGTTTGCAAGTATAATTGTTGATATTAAAAACAAAGATGTCAATCGTCAATTTGATTACATCATACCAATTGAATATGAATATATAATTAAAAGAGGTATGCGCGTTGTTGTGCCATTTGGAGAACAAGTTCGAATGGGTTTTGTAATCTCTATTTTTGATATGAGTGAACAAGCAAAAAAAGCTATCATTGATGTTTTAGATGTAATTCCTACAATTGATGAAGAAACATTTGAAATCATCGATTATTTATATCAAACAACGCATCAAGTTTATGCGTCTATTTTTGATACAGTTGTGCCTAGTCAAATCAATTTAAAATATGAAAAATTAATTACATTGAAAAATGATGATTTAGTTGATGAAGATTTTAAACAATTATTTAATTCAAAAAAACAATTTTCAATTTCAAAATCAAATCAAACCTATGATTATAAGATTAGAAAATATTTAGCTTTAGATGCAATATCAGTTACGCAAATCTATCATCAAAAAACGACAGATAAATTTGTGACTTTATATAAATTAAATAAAAATCATCAGTATACAAAAATTGATCGTTACATGGATATCCTTAACCTATTAAATGATGAAGCATATGATAAACAACAATTATTAGATTTTGGATTAAGTGTATCAAATATACAAACTTTAATTAAACATGATGTTTTTATAGCATTTAAATCGAAAGTTATAAGAGAAGTTAAGCATGTTTTTGATTTAAAAGATAAATCAATTATTTTAACAAAAGCACAAAATGACGTGTATGAAACAATTAAAAAATCATATGATAGTAATCAAAAGTTTTTATTAAAAGGTGTTACAGGCTCTGGAAAAACAGAGATTTATTTAAATATTATAAGTGATATGATTCATAAAAATAAACAAGTCTTATGCTTAGTGCCTGAAATAACATTAATTGCACCCATGGCACAAAGGCTAAAATCACGTTTTGAAGGGGTTACTATTTATCATAGCGGATTATCTTCAGGTGAACAATTAGACGCTTATATGCAGATTAAAGATGGCAATGCTTCGATACTTTTAGGAACGAGAAGTTCTGTTTTCTTACCATTTAACGATTTAGGATGCATTATTATTGATGAATCGCATGATCAATCTTATATCCAAACAGAACGTGTGATCTATGATGCTATTGATATTGCCAAATTGCGTGCAACCTATCATCATATTCCTTTAATCTTAGGTAGTGCAACACCTAAAGTGTCTAGATATTATGAAGCATTAAATCATCAATATCAACTTTTAACTTTAAATGAACGACCTTTTGGTATTAAACAACCTAAACTTATATTTGTCGATATGAAAAAAGAATTATTAGAAGGTAATACAAGTATGTTTTCTACTGTGTTACAAAAAGGTATTTTAGAACGTTTAGAAAAAAAAGAGCAAGTAATGATTTTATTTAATCGCAAAGGTTATGCACCATTTGTGATGTGCAGAAATTGTGGATATGTTCCCAGTTGTCCTAACTGTGGTATTGCATTAACCTATTATAAAGAAGATCAAAGTTTAAAATGTCATTATTGTGGCCATCAAGAACCATATAAAGATATATGTGATGTATGTCATAGTAAGCAAATCAAAGAAGTTGGTGTTGGTATTGAACAAGTTGAAAGAGCACTAAGAAAAACTTTTTTTAATGCTAAAATATTACGCATGGACGCAAATGTTACGAAGACTAAAGGTAGTCATGAACTTATATGGAATCAATTTAATGAAACGGATGCAGATATATTACTAGGCACACAAATGATTGCGAAAGGCTTAGATTTTCCTAAGGTTACACTTGTTGGTGTACTTATGGCTGATCTATTATTAAAAATTCCAACGTATCAAGCTTCAGAACAAGCATATACGCTTTTAACACAAGTATCAGGAAGATCAGGAAGATTCTTACCAGGTGAAGTCATCATCCAAGGTTATGATCTAAATCATTATGCAATTGAACAAGTTTCAAAGCCATATGAAGCGTTTTATGAGAAAGCAATTTTTGATCGAAAAATATCAAGATATGAACCTTTTGTGAATGTTTCACAAATACTTTTTGAAGGCCAAGAATATCTAAAAACATATCAACAGGCTTTTAAATTGAAGAAAATGATTGAAAAAGAAGATAAAGATGTTTATATCTTAGGGCCTGTATCAGCGTATATTAAAAAGTATCATGAAAAGTATCGATTTATTATGACTTTAAAATATGAAAAAAAATTAGCATATTTATTCAATTTTATAGAACAATTAGAGACAAAAGATATTACAATTAAGTACTATCCAAATCAAGAAATTCAGTAGGTGATAAAATGAAAATAGTTTTTTTAGGAACACCAAAATTTGCAGTACCAACACTTGAAATGCTTATTAAACATCATGAGGTTTTATTGGTTGTAACACAACCTGATAAACCTATTGGTAGAAAAAAAGTTATGACGGCTTCACCAGTTAAAGAAGTCGCATTAAAATATGGTATTGAAGTATTTCAACCAAATAAATTGAGAAAAGATTATCAAAAAATATTGGATTTAAAACCTGATTTATTAATTACAGCAGCATATGGACAAATGCTTCCTAAAGGGTTAATTGATCCAATAGTTTCAATGAATGTTCATGGTTCGCTTTTACCAAAATATCGAGGTGGGGCACCTATTCAATATGCTTTATTTAATGGTGATGAACAAACAGGTGTAACCATTATGTATATGGCTTATCAAATGGACAGTGGGGATATGATTAAACAAGCATCTATTGATATATTAGAAGATGATAATTGTGAAACATTAACAAAAAAATTAAGTAGCTTAGGCGCTTACTTGTTAGAAAACGTTTTAGATGATTATGCAGCAAACATTAAAGAGCGCATGGTGCAAGATGAGTCACAAGTGACATTTGCTTATACAATCAAATATGAAGATGAGAAAATTGATTTTACAATGTCTGCTAAAGATATAGTTAATAAAATTAAAGGGTTATATCCCGAACCAGGTGTTCATTTTGATTATTTAGGGCAATCAATAAAGATTTATCAAGCCAAAAAAAGTGATATAATAGTAAAGAATGCCGAGCCAGGACAAATCATCTTAACAAAAAAGCATTTGCTCATTCAAGCAAAAGATGGTGTTGTTGATATATTAGAACTTCAAATACCGGGTAAAAAACGTATGAAAGCACCTGTTTATTTAAATGGTCAAACACTATTTAATGAAGGTGATATTATAAAGGAAGGTGAAAACAATGAGTAAGAAAAAATTAGTTTTTACAAGACCAGAGATGCTAGAATTCAATAAGAAGATATTAGCCTCAAGAGGAGTTGATTTGCAATCAATTGCTGAAATATCATTTCAACAACAATCAAAGTATTCTGATCAAGTTTCAATGAAGATTTGTCTTGAGTCAGTTGAAAAAATATTGTCACTTAGAGATATTTTCCATCATGTTCAACTTGCATGTGAAATTGATAGACTTGCCGAAGAACGGATGTTTCAAGGACCTATACAAGATATCATCGAATATGATTTAGGCTTGTTTGGTGTTGATGAAACTTTAGGTTTAGATGTTTCTGGTTTATATGGTACGATTGGACAAACCAATTTTGGTGATATTGATGTTAATAAACACGGTATTGTTCAAAAATTAAATGATGCTGGAAAAACAGAAGGTGTTTGTCACACATTCTTAGATGATATTGTCGGTGCTATTGCAGCAGCTGCATCAACACGTGTTGCACAAATCATGAATGAAGATTTGGCACATGAAGATATTCATGTAGAAAGATTATCACTATTTGATTTGGATTAGGGGATATTTATGGCAACAAAATCAAAAC
This sequence comes from Acholeplasmataceae bacterium, assembly GCA_041669715.1. Classification (GTDB taxonomy): domain Bacteria; phylum Bacillota_I; class Bacilli_A; order Acholeplasmatales; family Acholeplasmataceae; genus WOFB19. Next base: position 1,901 of record JBAYAP010000043.1, on the reverse strand, counting down.
ATAAAAAATTAAGCTTTAATTTATTTGGCAAAGATATTTTTGCTAGATTTTTTGGTTTTGAACAAGGTATTGATATCACTGATGATGTTGCAGTATTATTTAGAAAAAATGTTGTTATAAAAAATATTATTTTTATCACAAATATGATGTATTCAATCATTTTATTTGTTTTATCAATTACCAATACTAACCCAGATACTAAAGTTAGTAATTGGGTAATTACAGTTATTGTTTTTCCATTAACATATGCGATTAATAAAATGTTAAAAAAACTAATATTTTTAGATCAACATGATCGAACAAAACAAATTGTTGCAATGCATGTAGCGTCTTTATATATTTTCTTTTCGGCAATTTTAATTTATGCAAGACTTTATAAAATTGATTATTTTGAAACAGCAGCATATATTTTAATGTATTATGCAGTTGTTGTTATCTCACTATATCAAGAAAAAAAAGTTTTAAGTGGAAGTTTTCAAGGTTTATTAGCTTTACTGACATTTATTCATCTTGTTTGGACATATAATTTTCAAGAAATAGTTGCTGGTGAATCCTTTTTTAACTTTTTAAGATATAAATTGATTAAATTACCGGAATTTAGTGATATTTTATTAAGAACACTATTGTTTATTTTATTTTATTTTGTTGTTTATGCGATTGTTTCGATGGGACAATATATGCAAGAAGAGCGAAGAAAAGAATTAATGAAAAGACGACAAGTCCAACGCGATTTTTCACAAATTGTTGGTGATTTATTTTCTGTTGTATTTTCGAGTTCTTATGCATTAATGGATAAGAAACATGCATATTTAGTACAACAAATGAGCGAACGCATGGGTAGTTATTATAGATTAACAAACGAAGAACTTATTCAAATGAATCAATATGCGATGATTCATTTACAATTTAATGAAATAAAAAATATGTTAGAAGATATTAATCATTACGATGAAAAAACTTTTGACATATTAAAAGCAAAAACTGAATTAGGCTCACAAATTGCAAGACGTCTGCAACTTGCTCAAAAATGTGAAGATATTGCAAGAGCATATATCGAAGAAACCATTAATGAACATTTTATTAAAGATATGCTTGATATACAACCTGAAATCGAATCACAAATTATTTTATTAAGTGACTTATATGCAACCATGAGAGGTCCTAAATCATACAAAAGACCACTGCCTCACAGTCAAGTTGTTAAAGCATTCCAAAATGAGCTTGGAACATTTTTTGATTATAATTTGAAAGAAAGATTTTTAAAGTTTAATGAAGAGTTTTCTGAAATGTATAATAATTTTTAATATAAATAATATAAGTTGACTTTCATAAAGCTTTCATGTATGATGATATCGCAATTCAAACATGATTTAAACAAGACTTTATTAAGAGCTATCGAGGTACGTGGCCGAAGAAATAGCAGCAACCTATTTAATTAGGTGCTTCCACAAGGGGTTTTTAACCTAACAATAAGGAAAACAAACGCTTTTCCTTTGAGAGGCGTTTTTATTTATATAGGAGGCAATTAAATGTATCAATTATTTAGTAGTGAATCAGTGACCGAAGGTCATCCAGATAAGGTAGCAGATTATATATCTGATTCTATTTTAGACGCTTGTCTTGAACAAGATCCATTTTCAAGAGTTGCAGTCGAAACTGCTGTTACAACAAATTACGCATTGATTTTTGGAGAAATTACTTCAAACGCAGTGCTTGACTATGAACACATAGTTAGAACCGCAATTAAAGAGATAGGCTATACCAAAGAAGCTTATGGTTATAATGCTGATGAAGTTAAAATTGATGTAAGAATCAAAAAGCAATCATTAGATATTGCGCAAGGCGTAAATAGAAATGATAAAAAATCATTAGGTGCAGGCGATCAAGGTTTTGTGTTTGGT
>JBAYAP010000042.1:0-9462 GCA_041669715.1 Acholeplasmataceae bacterium | reverse complement strand
TCTTATTCTTTTAATCATATCAATTAAACCATCGGCGTTGATTTCCCATCCCATAGCTGTTTTATCATAAATTGTATCTACATGTTTAAAGTAAAATTGACTTTGTTCATCAAATTGAATTGTGTGATGTGAATAATAATTAATTCCTAAAAAATCTGTTTGATTTTTCAATAATTGAATTTTTTTATCATCAATAAATGAAACATCAATATCTAATGTTTTTAATTGTAATAACCATTTATCTGGATATTTACCTTTAAATAAAGGATCTAGATATATTCGATTATGAAATATATCGGAATATTCCATTGCTTTTAAATCCAATAGTTGCTTTGAAAAAGCATATTGTTGCCATAGATTTAAAACAATGCCAATTTTTTTATGATAATTTAATTTATAGTATGTATAGACTTCTTGATGAACTCTAAGTGTATAATATTGTGCTTTTACCATGCGTGATAAATCTGAAACAAATGGTGCATGAGTACCATAATAATATCCAACAACGCTTACACACCACGGTTCATTAATTGTTGTCCAAGCTCTAACATAAGTATCAAAACACTCAAACATTTTTTTTGCATATGTTAGAAAATAATCAATGATATTTTCATGATCAAATCCAATATGCATATCTAAAAGCCATTGTGGCATATCCCAATGATAAAGTGTAACATCAATTAATATATTTTTTTCTTTTAATATTGTAAATATCTTATGATAAAATGCGATACCTTCTTTAGAAAACTCATTTATTTTAGGCTGAATTCTTGCCCATGAAATAGACATTCTATAAACATCGACATCAAGTGCTTTAATCATTTCGATATCTTTTTCATATTGATGATAAAAATCACATGCTACATCACAATTTGAATGATCTAAAATCAAATCTTCATGCCCGTCCCAAATAGTTCTAAATGCTTGATGTGTACCCTCAATTTGATAAGCTGCTGTAGCAACACCAAATAAAAATTTATTCATGAATGCTCCTTAAATATAAGCGATAACATCATAATATTTAAGATGTTCTTCTAAAATAACAACTTTTGATGATTGTAATTTTTGATTTACTAATAACTGCCCAGCTTTATCTAAATCTTTTACAAATATAATATTAAATTTAGATCCTCTAAATTCTCGATGAATAACAATATCACTAATATCTTGATCAATAACTGGATCAATTTCTAATCCATTAAGATGTGGTCGAATACCTAAAATATATTGACTAATCGCAACAAATGTCCATGATGCAGTACCTGTTAACCAACTATTTTTTGCTTCTCCATAATGTGCCGCTGATCTTCCAGCAATAGTTTGTGAATACACATATGGTTCTGTTTTATGAATATCACTGAAATTTTCAATAAATGCAGGAGCATTGGAACGATAAAGATCAAATGCTTTTTTGCCATCTCTAATCGTTGTATATGCAATAACTACCCAAGGGTTGTTATGACAAAAAACACTTCCGTTTTCTTTGTAGCCAGGGGGATATGAAGAAATTTCACCTAATTCTAAATGATACTTGCTATATGGTGGATATAATAATTCAACACCATAATCATTTTTTAAATATTTATCAACGTTATTTAAAGCTTTTTTGCCATATTCAACACCACCAATACCAGCCATTGTACAAAACCCTTGTGGCTCAACAAATATCTTTCCTTCAGTATTTTCTTTACTACCTACTTTATGTCCGAATGCATCATAAGCTCTTAAATACCATGATCCATCCCAACCATGATCAATAACCGCTTGATTGATTTTTTCAACTTCAATGCTAATAAATTTTGCATCTTCATTTTTGTCAATATGATTACAAATATCAATAAATTCTTTACCATATTTTACAAACATACCTGCAATAAATATACTTTCTGCAATACCAGATTCATTATGTTGTGTTGTTTGAAATGATTCACCAGGTATTTTAGAAAAACAATTTAGGTTTAAACAATCATTCCAATCTGCACGTCCCATAAGCGGTAACCCATGAGGCCCTAAATTAATCAATGTAAAATGAATACTAGTTTCTAAGTGATGAAATAAAGTTTGTTCGCTACCTTCTTTATTGTCATATGGTACCAATTCATTTAATATTAAATAATCACCTGTTTCCTTAATATATGCAGATACTGCGGCTACCAACCATAATGGATCATCATTAAATCCACTACCTATATCACTATTACCTTTTTTTGTTAAAGGTTGATATTGATGATATGTGCTACCATCAGAAAATTGAATAGACGCTAAATCAAGAATACGTTCTCTTGATCTTTCTGGTATCATATGAACAAATCCTAAAATATCTTGACAACTATCTCTAAAGCCCATGCCTCGACCTGTGCCACTTTCATAATAACTTGCTGAACGACTCAGATTAAATGTTGTCATACATTGATATTGATGCCAAATATTAACCATACGATTTAATTGATTATTGTTTGATTGCATCTGATATTTGGATAATGTTTCTACCCAAAAATATTTTAATTCATTAAATGCTTCGTCAATTTGAGCCATATTTTGAAATTTTTTAATCATAGCATATGCATTTTCTTTATTCATAACTTGATCTTTAATAAATTTTTCATCTTCTTGATTTTCAATATACCCAATTTGAAAAATTAAATTAATTTCTTCTTCTGGCTTTAAACTGATTTCAACTTCAAGACTTGCAATTGGTGAACCACCACTAGCAATACTATTTTTACTTTTCCCATTAATGACTACATCTGGTTCGTTCCACCCATTATATTGGCCTAAAAATATATCACGATCAGTATCAAATCCCTTTGTATCATGGTTAACATGATAATAAGCATAATGATTTCTTCGTTCTCTATATTCAGTCTTGTGAAATATCGTTTGTTTTTCAATTTCAACTTCACCAATATTTAAATTCCTTTGAAAATTTGTTTGGTCGTCAACTGCATTCCATAATGCCCATTCGACTAACCCAAAAACTTTAATTTTTTTATCTATACTGCCTAAATTTTTAATTTTTAACACATGCAGTTCAACATGATTACCCATAGGAATAAAATACGTTACTTCTGCTTGTAAATGATTTCTAACACCTGTAATTTTCGAATAACCCATACCATGTTGACATTGATATGAATCTAATGTTTTTTTCATTGGTAAAAATCCAGGATTCCATACATCTTGATCTTCCTTGATATAATAATATCTCCCGCCAAAATCCGTAGGAACATTATTATAGCGATAACGTGTAATTCTTCTTAATTTTGCATCTTCATAAAATGTATATCCTCCACCTGTTTGTGAGATTAATCCATAATATCCTTGATTACCTAAATAGTTAATCCAAGGCGTTGGTGTTAGAGGATTTGTTATTACATATTCTTTATTTTTATCATCAAAATATCCATATTTCATTTTATCGTCTCCATGTATTTTATCCTTTAACGCTACCAAGTGTAACACCTTTAATAATCTTTTTAGAAAGTATTAAATATATAATCACCATTGGTATAATTGCAATCACCATAAGCATATAAACAGGACCAAGATCAAATGTATCTGGACTTGAACTAGTTAATAATGATATGACCATTGGTATTGTTTTTTTGTCTGGCGAAGTAATAATTAAGTTTGGTAAGTAGAAATTATTCCATGCAGCTACAAAACTAAATATAAATTGAACTGCAATTGCTGGACTTACCATTGGTAAGACAAGGCGATGGAATATCTTTAATTCATTTGCACCATCAACTCGAGCTGATTCAATAACTTCAAATGGTAAAATCGAATCCATATATTGCTTCATAAAAAAGAATGTTGCCGGTGCTGCAATACCAGGAATAATTAATACCCAATAATTATCTAATAAATTATATTTGTATAAAATGACAATTAACCCAGCACTTGCAATTTGTGCCGGAATCATCATAACACTTAAAATAAATGTATAAATAAATTTTCTTCCTTTAAATCTATATAAATGAATTGCATATGCAGTCATCGCACTAAAATAAGTTGTTAATGCTGCTGATGCTAATGAAATAAATAAACTATTAAATAAAGCGCGACCTACATTTAAATTTTGATTTGCAAATAAATTACTTAAATTAATTAAGAAATTGCTTTGTGGAAGTAAACTCTTGAAAAATCTTATTGTATTTTCTTGAAATGTAAGATTTGATAAAACATTAAATCCTCTTTGAATTTCAACATGACTCTTTGTTGCATTTAATATCAAAATGTAGAAAATAAAAATAATAAGTAATGTAAATATACTAAATATGAAATAAACAGAAAATCTTTGAACAACAATAACTAATTTATCAATTATCCGCAAGGATGGTGTTTTTTTAGCAATTGATCGATTTTCATATTTTTTCTTGTTTTTTTCAAAAAGCATAGCTCTATATTTATCAATAAAATCAATTTTATTGATAAATTTTTTGAATTTAATTTTTAATAATGTGTTTGTTTTTTGTCTAACTGGTTTTTCATTATCTGTGCCCAAAAATCTAAAGAATATAAAACTTATAGCCCCTGTGATAATAAAAACAACAACGGATACAGCACTCGCTAAACCTAATTGCTTACTTGGACCTAATAACTTGGAAATATACATCATAATTGTCATTGTTGAAAAGTTTGGTCCGCCATCCCCTTGTGAGTATATATAAGGAACATCAAACATCTGTACACCACCAATTAATGAGGTGACTAAAACAAATAATAAAATCGGTCTTAATAACGGTAAAATAATTTTAAAGAAAACTTTAGAACTTGAAGCACCATCAACTTGAGCTGATTCCATGACGGTCTGATCAATCCCCATAATACCTGCCATTAATAAAATAGTTGTATTACCAAACCACATCAAAAAATTAATAAATGCAATAATACTTCTTGTAGACCAAACTTTACCGGCAAACGTAAATGTCTCAGACGCCCACCCAGCATTAATAATAAGTGTTTCAATCGGTCCATTATTGGCAAATAATTGCAAAAATAACATTGAAAATGCCGCTGCCATCACTAAATTTGGCATATACATAATTGTCTTATAAAAACTGCTTGCCTTAATTCTTAATCGACTACTTGTAAACCATAAAGCAAATAATAAAGAAATAACTATTTGCGGTATGAATCCCATAATCCATATAATCATTGTGTTTCCAAAATATTTGAAAAGTTTATCAGAACCTTGAATAAACACAGTTGAATAATTTTGGAATCCTATAAAATTAGGCCCAATAACTGATAATCCTTGTTGACGATATTCAAAAAAACTATAGTAAAATGTTGAAAGTAATGGTATTAAAGAAAAAGCAAAATAAACGACAATGAAAGGAATGAGAAAATAATAACCCCATTTATTATAATCAACTCTCGTTTTTTTTGGTTTTTCTTTAATAGGTTGTATTTCGTTTTCTGGTTGCATGTTTTCTCCTTACTATATGTTGATAATGAGGAGCATAATATCTCCTCATTATCTTTATATATAGTTAATTATTAATTAGCTGTAAGTAGGTTCTGCAGGATAAGATGCAGGGAATGTTAATTCTGGATAAAGTGTACTTGCTGCGCTTTCAAAGTTTTCCCAAGCTTTTGCCCAAGTAATTTCACCTGTATAATAATCAGAAAATGCTGTTTGAATACTTTCATTTAAACCTTGATCATAAGGTGAAGTATTACTCATATCAATTTCATCAGCTGCACTATTAAACAATGCAATGTGGTTTTGACCACCTAAGAAATCTGAACCGTAGTCTGGATCATTTGCAATAAAGTCCATACCACTCTTATTATTTGTATAATCTTGAGTAGTTAATGTAATATCTTTAGCAATACTACTATTCATAGTTAATGTAATCATAATATCTCTAACTAAAGATTTGTTATCAGTACCAACTGCACCAACAATCCAAGTACCACCCCAATAGTAACTAGCAGGACCTTCTACAACGCCCCAGTCACCATAAATACCATTGCCAACTTCAGCTGCTGCATTTGGATCAGCAAGTGAGTTTCCTAATAAAGTAAAGTTAATACCCCAAGTTGAATAGAAGAAACCAAATACATTACCGTCTGGACCTTGATCTGATGCCCAGCCTGCACTCCATAATGAGTTTCCATTATTATAACCATTTAGAGTATAAGTTTTAGTTTGTTCAATCCAGTTAATTACTTGATCGTCAATTCTAACTTGTGTACCATTAACCCATTTGCCACTAAAATTATTTGAAAATGTACGATATGAATCATCATAACCTGAAAGCATCATATAGCCTTCATCTTTCATATCTGCAGCAACTGCATCAAATTTATCCCAATCAGCAAGTGCAGTTTGAACTGTAGCAGGATCATCAGAACCTAATACTTCAGTTGCAATTGATCTTCTATATGCGAATAAACCTGGAGTAGCTTGCCATGAAGTTGCTCTTAAGTTACCATCACTATCAGTAACGATATCTTTTGTATATTGATATTGATCAGCTAATAACTCTGTATTAATGCCTAAATCATTAACTAAGTCTAGTGCGACTGGGTCGCCATCAACATCAGTATATTTTGTAGCATAATCTGCTTCAATTAAGAAAATATCTACTTTATCATCTGCAGCTGCGCTATCTTGATTTAATAAAGCTTGATCAAGTGCTGTTTGATAACCATTGTTATCATTTGCTACAATAATCCATTTAACTTCTGTACCATCAACTAATAAGTCATTACCACTATCTAAAGTTTTGACATATGATGGATAGAAAGCTCTAAAACGATCTTGGAATTCAGTGTTCCAAGCACGAATAACTAAAATGTCCCCTTCATCAACTACAGTTGTCGCATCATCATCGCATGCGAATAATCCAACTGCAACAACAAGTGCTAATAGAAATAATACTATTTTTTTCATTTTTGTAACCTTCTCCTTTTATTTTTTCATAGACTCCCTATGATTGTTACCTAAAGTTGGTTAATCGTTTGTCCTTCTTGTAGGTGACCTTTAATAGTGAACTGCTGTGCAATAAAAGTTTTCGGATTTTCAATCATTTCAATCAATTTTAATACTGCTAATTTTCCGATTTCATAGCTATCTTGCACATAGGATGTTAATACAGGTCTTAAGATTCTTGATAAGTAGATACCATCATACCCAACAACACTAATATCTTCAGGTATTTTGAGGCCATGCTTTTCAATTTCTGTAAGTCCTCCCATATATGAATAATCATCTGGGAAGATAATACAAGTTGGACGATCATTTAATTCCAATAATTCACGTGTCGCTAAACCGCTATATTTTGGAATATGATAAAGTGCAGGTTTTATATAATTCGTTGGTACTTTAATACCTAATTCAGCACATGTTTTATAAAAACTTGCAAGCCGTTGTTGTGTAACCGTTGTGTCTTCACCATGAATAAACGCAATTTTTTTATGTCCTTTTTTATAAACATATTTAACGATTTCTTCTAAACCGTCAATGTTATCTGACATAATCGATGTACGATTATTAAAGATATGATCAATGGTCACTGTTGGCATGTCTGATTCGACAAGGTCAATGACTTCTTGATCTTTGAAGTCAGCGGATACGACAAGAACACCATCGCAGCCTCTATATCTAGCATGTGTCAAATACGATTTTTTTGACCCACCAATTTTGTTGCTAATGAAAGTCACATCATAACCATGGTACTCTGCTTCTTTTTTAATACTGTTAAGTATTGAAGAAAAGTATTCATGTTCCAAACCAGATTGTGAGGGATCGACATATAATAACCCTAAATTATATGAGCGATTGGTTTTTAGACTTCTTGCATTAGAATTTGCAATATAACCTAATTCATTTGCAGTCTTAATGATCAAGTCTGTTGTTTTCACACTGATTTCGGAACTGTGGTTTAATGCTTTACTTACCGTAGCAACCGAAACACCGCATCTAGCGGCAATGTCCTTAATTTTAATCACTGTTTTTCTCCTATGTTTTACGAAATCGTTTTCGCAAGTTAATTATAACACCCTCTTTTTACTGTGTCAACACTACTTTTTACGAAAATGTAAGCGTTTTTTCGTAATATATTGAAAAATACCAACATTAAGCCATTATCTAACGTAATCGTTTTCGTATTTTCGCAAAAAAAAGAGTCATTACACTCTTTTATATTTCTGCTTTATTTTAAATCCCATGTTTAATTTCTGTTTTTACTAATTTTCATAACAATTAATTCAAGTATTAAAGTCAATATAATTAAAATAGCTGTCCACGCATATACATCATCATACACTAAATTAACCTTAGCTACATAAATTGATTTACCTATTGAATTTCTTGTTTGCATTAAATACTCTGCCATCACTAAGACTTTAACCCCTAAACCAAGTGATTGAAATATTGTAACTAACAGTCCTTCTTCTAGTATTGGAACATAAACATATTTAATACTTTCTTTGACATGCCCTTCATTTATTTTTAACACATCAATTAATGCTGGATCTATATGTTTAATTAAATCTAATGTTGCTTGATAAAATAATGGACATATCATCAAAAATACAATAACGTATACACCCATAGTAGAACCAATCAAAATAAATAAAATAACAACAACTGATAAAACAGGTATTGTTCTTAAGATTGTCATAATTGGTCTTTGATATATTTCTATCCATGATTTTTTAGCGCTTATAAAGCCTAAAATAATACCAATAATTGCAGCAATAATAAAACTTATTAATAATCTTAATAAACTTTGCATAATTATCCATATTTGATTTGATGTAAGTATATGATATATAGAAATAAATACATCATGAAAACTTGGCATTAATAAAGGTTCATCAATCATCACAAATAAGATGTACCATAAGATAATAATTGAAATAAGCGATGATGTTACAATATATGTTTTTTTCATTAAGCGTTTCCTAACGATAAAAATCTTCTCCTGGGATTTCATTGATGAGATTTGAATTATATGACATAATTAAATTTAAATAATTTTCAATATCCGTTTTAATTTGCGTTGCTTTTAAGTAAACAATATTAGATCTTTCTAACACTTGACTTGCAATTTGATTATCTAATTGCATAAATTCTGAAACTTTTGTTAAATTTTGTTCATCATACATTTCATTAATTGAATCTTTAATATCGCTTTCTATTTGATCTATTGCATTTTGACTTAAATCTTTATGTACAAACACTGAAGCCTGTGGATAAGCATTTTCACCTGTAATATTTTTATATGCATCTTGAAGATCAATGCTATTTAGCTGATAAGATTCTTCTAAAATACTAAATTGTGGTTCGGCAACTAAATAAATACCATTAGGATTTAAAACAAACATTGATAAAACTTCTGAAGCACTTGCTAAATATGATATATTTGTATGGATATTTTGATCATTTAAAATATAATTTAAAATAATGTCTGGTGTCTGATTTTGGCCAAATGCTGTAATATC
>JBAYAP010000041.1:0-9679 GCA_041669715.1 Acholeplasmataceae bacterium | reverse complement strand
TTTGATTTGTTTGTAGCAAATAGTGATACATAGCGATCATGATTTTTCGCTTTTGGCTTTGGGTTTGCTTTAATCTATGGTGGATATCAATTACAGTTTGGATTAACCATCGGTTATTTAATCGCAATGATTGAATTAGTTTCATATTTACAGTCACCATTTTCAGGCTTATCCCTTTTATATCCTAAATATCAAAACACATTGGCCTCACTTGATCGTTTAAATAACATTCAAGCATTACCACTTGAAGATCAAACACCTATAACAATTCATGATTTTAAAACATTATTATTAAAAGATGTCAGTTTTTCTTATCAACAAGAAAAAGTGTTATCAAATATAAATATGACCATTAATAAAAACCAAATTGTTTTAATCAAAGGTGCTTCTGGTGCTGGTAAAACAACATTATTTAAACTTCTCTTAGGCTTTATAAAGCCTCAAAGTGGATCAATTACTATTAATGATAAAAATGGTACATTCTTAATCTCAGAAAATACTAGATCATTGTTTAGTTATGTCCCACAAGATCATATGATTCTATCAGGGACCATTAAAGAAAACTTAAATCTATTTTGTGAACATAGTGATGAATTACTTTATCAAGTGCTAAAAGATGTCGCATTAGATGATGTTATTAGTAAACATCCATTAAAACTTAATATGATGCTTCAAGAAAAAGGTAAAGGTTTATCTGAAGGTCAAGTCCAAAGACTTGCTATTGCAAGAGCACTATTAGAAAACGCACCTGTTTTATTACTTGATGAAATCACATCCTCTTTAGATAAAGATACCGAAGAAAAACTAATCGAACATCTTAAACACCTAAAAAATCATACAATTATCATGATTTCTCATCATGATCTTCCAAATGAACTCTTTGATCAAATCATTACTATTTAATCATTTTCAACTTACAAAATGCTCATTAATTTGAGCTTTTTTTTATGGAATATCTTTAAATTTATTCATAAAATATTGATGTTTTATATGTATACATATATTGTAAGCATATTTTTAGGTGGTAATTATAAAAAAAAATATGTTACAATGTTTTCTAGAAGGGTTGGTTTAGGCACATGATTAAACTTGTAGAAACTAAGCAACAATTAAAAAAATTTATTCAATTTTCTAGTAAACATTATCAAAATGACCCACACTATATTCCGCCCATATTTTATATATTAGGCAAAGAGTTAAAATCACTCATATTCAAAAAGAAAACATATAAAGCAATTCTTGCATATCAAGATGATCAGATTGTTGGACGTATTTTATTTACCTATGATATGAGTAAACATAAACATGAAAAAGTCTGTTACTTTTCAATGTTTGAAGCAATTGATGACTTAAATGTCTCAAAATCATTATTTGATTATATCTATCAAGATATGAAAAATAATCATGTCACATTTTTAGAAGGTACATTTACACCTTATGATCCCGATACAAGACGTGGTATTCTTATTGAAGGCTTTGATTCGGATCCATCACTTTTTACTAGTTATAATAAAACCTATTATCAAACACATTTTGAACAATTAGGTTTTAATAAAGTATTTGATACGCTTTTATTAGATGGTGGCGGCATTAACAAAAAAAATGAAGCTTTATTAAAAAAACTATCAGAATATACTATAGCAAGCCAACATATAAAAGTTGAATATTTAAACATTAAAAAAATAGATCACGAAATCGATGATATTTATCAAATCTTAAATGAAGCAAATAATGAAATCATTTATCAAGAACCCCCAACAAAAGCAATGTTATTTCAAACATTTAAGCAATTAAAATCATTTATAAATCCATATTTTGTGACAATTGCCAGAGAAATAGAAACCAATCGACCCATTGGATTTGCTTTAATACTTCCCGATTATAATCAATTGATTAAAAAAGCCAAAGGTCATATCTTTTTATTTCCATTTATGAAAAAGAAATCAATTGATCAAGCTTTAGGTAAACTTCAATATATTATTCCTAAATATCAAGACAAAGGTATTATTACATCCATGTATTATATGCAAATTGTTCAATTAAGAAAACATGGGATTACATCTATTGAAATGGGCACGATGATGGAAGACAACTATAAATCATTTCACCACTTTTCCCGATTTGGTGGCGAATTAAAAAAAACTTATAGAATTTATGGGAAGGATATTACAAAATGATTGCTAACATCTTACAACTAATTATGATTATTGTTGTCCCTTTAATTATCTTAAAGTATCAAAAATTTGTATTAACCAAATGGTTTGGCACCATTGGTACCGCATATTTATTTGGTATTTTAATTTCTGTATTTTCATTTATATTTAAAGATAATACTTTTTCTTTATCATTAAATACCGATATGGGTGAAATTGTCTCCCATATCGCCATTACTTTAGCTATTCCACTTCTTTTATTTGGGGCAAACATCAAAGAAGTTTCTAAACTATCTAAAACGATGATGGTTTCTTTTATTTCATTAATTGTTTCTGTTATCATCGTTTCTTCATTAGTTAATTACTTATTTGCTAATCAATATGCCCATGGCAGCATCATCTCAGCAATGGCTGTTGGAATGTATACGGGTGGTACACCTAATTTTAATGCCATTGCTAAAATGTTATTTTTAGATAATTCATCGATTGCCCTAGCCAACCTATCCGATATGGTCATTGGCGGCATTTATTACTTATTCTTATTAACACTTGCAAAACCTATCTTAAGCCTTGTATTAAAAAAATCAAAATATCACTTATCTAAAATTGATAAGGTTGAAATATCAAATGTTGACGATTACGATACTGAAGGATTTAAATTTTCAAAAGGTTTAATAAACTCTATTTTAATTAGTTTTCTAGGTGTCTTAATCAGTGGTATCTTAGGTTTTGGCCTATGGATCATTTTAGGTATGGAAGATGGCAGAATGAATGATTATCTGGTACCCGTGATGCTTATTGGTGTAACCATTTACGGTATTATCATTTCTTTAAAATCGAAATTACATGAAGTTAAACATACTAACGTTGTTGGACAATATATGATTTTAGTATTTTCATTCTCGCTTGCTTCAAGTATTGATTTTACAAAAATAGGAACTGTAATTTTTCCTACATTAATTATATTGACAAGTATCACTGTTGGCGTCACACTACTTCATATACTTATTAATTTCTTCTTTAAAATTGATGCGGACGCGACCATTGTCACATTAACTGCCGGTATCTATGGTCCGGCATTTATCCCAGCAATTACAAAACAAATCAAAAATGAAGACTTAACAGTTCCTGGTTTAATCGTTGGTTCTGTTGGCTATGCCATCGGTACATTTTTAGGATATATACTTGGTCTTATTTATTTATTATAAATATTCTATTAGTAATCATAAATTTGATTACTCATTTTTTATATCGATAATTTTTAAACCTTTTAAAAATCATTAAGTTACTTTATAATATAAATATATATATATAATTAAGAGGGGAAAATATACATGAACAAAAAAATCATGACAATTATGTGGCTATTATTTTCATTTGTCTTGTTTGGATGTGATTCAACTGATACAAATCCTACTGATACAAATCCAACTGATACAAATAATGAAGAAACATATCAATACACCTATGACATCACAAAATATAATTATGATGAGTTTATTACTTTTTCATTTCAAAATCTAGAAACAACCAGCGAAGAACATTCCTTTAAAGCTCAATTTAATGCCGTTCATGAAGATGACTATTTAAGTGAAGTCAATGTAACATTACAATTAAAAGTTATCAGTACGATTACAGGCAATAGCGATATTAGATACGTGACAAAAGAAATCACTGTCGACGGAAAAAATAATCCAAGTATTGATGTCACCTACTCTATATTTGATATCTTATATGATGTAACAATTAAAGATATTTCAGGTTCAATTAAGACCAATCTTTCACATGAAAAAGATATGGAAAATAGTGAACTTATTGAAAAACAATTATTTGACACCATTACACAAAATATTGGAAATGAAACAGATTATTTATTAAATACAAAGGTTAAAGTCAAACAAGGTAATATTGAATCAATATCTACCGTTGAATCAAAATATCAAGCATCACCATTTTATTTTGCTGAAAAATTCAACGATGGTTCTGGATTTTACATCAGTGAACAAGATAATTCATATCAAATGTATGAATTTGGTACCTATGAGTTAGTCCCTTATTATCGTTTAATATCTATCTTTGATAATCCTGATGTTGTTGATGATATCCAAATGCCCATTGAAGACAATGATGCCTATTATTATACATATAAAGATGGTATCTATTATATTTGTGCAACTTATCAAGAACTTTTATCATCACTCTATGATGATCAATCATTTATTGATTCTGTAAAAGATAGTTTTATTGACGATGAAGTAACGGTCTCCATTGAACTTAGTGGTCAAAAAATTATTGAAAAAATAAATATGGAAACCATTTCTGGTTATATTGAAATCACAATGACTTTTACTTTTGGTGATATTACACCCTATAACATGAGTTTTAAGCAATTAATGCCACCAAATAATCCAGCATATATCACTCAATATACGGACCTTACTGAAAAGCAAACCAATCAATTATATGTTGATGCCACACCAAACTACTATTTAACTGAACTTAAAGGTGGGATTTATGCTTTAGAATTAGAACATCCATATGAGATCACAATTTATGATTTAGAAGGAAATATCGTTGATTTAGAAGCATCTGATAATGATTTTTTAAATGAACAACATGATAATATCTTATATATCGATCAAGGTACTTATATCGTAGAAATTTATGGCAATATCAGTTCCATTCAATTATATGATTTTCAACTTGTTGATATCACCCATACTTATGATTCTATCATTGATATGGATCACCCTCTTGAATTAAGCGAAGGTACAGTTAATGTAGATATTGAAGGTGCTTATGATTACGTATTATATACTTTTAATGCACCAAACGGCGGCTTATTAACACTTTCAACTACATCTACTGATGACTTTATAATTCTCGCTAAAAATGAAACAAGTGAGTTTAGAAATTATGATATTAGACAAGATAACGGAAAAACAAATATCTTTTTAACCCCAGGCATGAATGAAATATTATTTAGTAGTTATGTACCAACAGAAATCACATTTGATGTTGAACATCATGGAACTGCCATCACCGATGATATGTCTTTAACAGATCAATATCAAGATGATTATTTAGTCACTTATGATTACTACACCATCTATTTATCATATGAAATGACAGAACAGGGATATTTAGTTTTAAATCTTATATCAGATAATATGCTAGCATATGAGCGCACCAATTACAGTGGTCAAATTTGGACCCAAAACACCTATGGCAATTGGGAGGCAACTTATAGCTTTAGCATTAAAGATTTAGAAGCCAAAGTGTATTTACAACCCGGCGCATATAAAATAAGAATTCTTGGTAGTGCAAGTCTAAAAATTAAAGGTTACTTTGAAGATGTAGACGAACAAGTCTATGAAGAGATTACACCACAAGTTATTAATGATTTAAATGTTTATAAGCAATATTTAACGCCTGATGACTATAATCATTTCACGCAGTTTCCTTTTAATCAAAAATACATTGCTTTTACCTTAACCGAAGATGCTTTTGTTTATATTGATGTCTATTATTACACATCATATATATTACTTGATGCTTTAGAAAATGTATATCAACCCTATCCATATTATAATAGCATCATCTATTTAGAAGCTGGTACATATTATGTGTGTTTTGATATACAATCATTTAATGGATTATTTGATTTATACTTAAATGTTTGTATAATTATCGATCCTTTCGTCATTAATGATGACTATCCATTTATCTTAGATCAATATCAAACAATTACTGAAGGGTCCATTTCAATAAACAAGGATTTTTCAAATGATTTTGATATATTTGCATATACAACTGAAAATCAAATAACATTAACTGTTGAAATGTCAGCAAACTTACATCTCGTTATATATGACATAACAGGAAAATTAAAAATTAACACATCCGCTTATTCATATACATTATCACTAGAACCTGGCACTTATTTAATTGCTATTCATTATGGTTCACAATTTAGTGTAAAATCAACATATACACTAACATTAACAAGCGATATCACATAAAACTATACAAAAAAGGGAAGAAATTTAGATTTCTTCCCTTTTTTTTATTCATCACGAGGTCTTGGGGGTCTTCTAAAATCCTCGTCTTTTTCTTTTTTATCCATATCATCTCTTAATTTTTTGCTTAAAATTTTAATAGCTGCTACAGATGTTTCTAATGTTTTTAACTCTTCAGCAGAAAATATACTCATCTTTTGATCATAATGCACTTGATATTGTGCCGTTAATTCATCAACAAATTCTAAGCCTTTAGGTGTTAATTCTAATGATTTTCTTCTTCTATCATAAGGATCTTCAGTCGCTTCTACTAAGCCTTTTACAGAAACCAAATCAACAACATAGCTAAATGAACTTTTTTCTAAATGAATGTGATGACCATAAAATTCAAATGGTCTTTTTGGAAGTTCTTTAACAACCATTAAGAGATCAACTTCACTTCTATTTAATTTTATTGGAAGTTCTGGATGAAAACCTCTTCGCACATCTTTATGAAACTTTTCTAATATATCTAATTCAAGCATATATATACCTCCTATATTGAATTCATCTATATTATAGTTCGAATTAGAACTATTGTCAATACTATTTAGTTCGATTTCAAACTTTATTGAAAATTATGGTATTTTATAAAAAAAATAGAGCAATTTGCTCTATTTATTTTGTTGTTTTAAAACAAGTAAACTAATGCTTTCTACCAATGCTGTTTGTGGAAACATATCAATTGGTATAATTTCTTTAAGATCATAAGCCTTAAGCAATAAATTTAAATCTTTAGCTAATGTTGAAGGATTGCATGAACCATAAATAATTTTTCTTGGTCTTGCTTTTAAGATAAGTTCAATGGTTTCTTCTCCTAAACCAATTCTTGGTGGATCAAAAAACATAACATCGATTCTTTTCTTTTGAAGACCACTTAAAGCCCGCTTAAAATCACTTTGTAAAACCGTCACATTAGTAATACCATTTTTTTCTAATGATATTTTAGCACTGTGACATGCTTCTTTATCAATTTCAATCGCGTATACTTGTCGGCATAATGCGGCAATATAATGACTAACTGGTGCACTACCAGCAAATGCGTCAATTACGACATCATGTTTTTTAAGTTCTGCTAAACGTACCATTTCACTATAAAATTTATCTGCTTGATTTGGATTTAATTGGAAAAACGCTTCTGGTTTTAATTGAAAATGATAGCCATGAAGCACTTCGTGAATGGTATCTTTACCTGCTAGTTTAACTAAACTAGAGTTAAAGAATCCAATCGCTTGAAATTTTTTATCAATCACTTTAAAAACAGAAACAATCCGAGGATCTTTTTCAATAAGCTCTTTAGCTAATTCAATAAGTTTTGAATGATTTTTTAACATAACAAACGTTACTTGAACTTCATCAATACTTGAAGTTCTTACAACTAAAGAGGCAATATCGCCTTGTTTATATTTTTCATCATAACCTTTAATTTTATAAATATCTAAAAGTCTTAAAATACTTGAAACAATTTCATTAACCACTGGATTTTGAATTGGACAAGCATCCATTTGAATAAACTTCCGCGAGTTTGCTTCATACATACCAACATGATTTCTACCATTAAATCTTACCGGTAAACTTGCTTTATTACGATATCCTACTTCTTTATCAGATCTAATCGTATCTTTTACCAAATCAAAATCAATGCCATGTTTTGCATATCTTCTTAATGCTTCAACTAAAATTTCTTTTTTTGATTCACTGACTTTAATTGGATCATAGTGTTGTAACTGACAACCCCCACATTTTTCATAAATTGGACAAAATGGTTCAATTCTAAACTCGCTCGGTTTTATAATCTCAATGATTTTACCGACAAGTCTGTTATCAAAAACTTCAACAATTTCGATATCAACATTTTCATCAGGAAGTGCGTAATCAACAAAAATAGCCATTTTGTTAGAATAACCAATGCCTTCACCATTAATGCCTAATGATCTTATTTGTATATTTAGTTTTTGACCTACTTCAAAAGTATTTTCCATATATTCACAAACCTTTCAACTTATATTTTAACATATAAAAAAGACTTATGACTAAGTCTTCTTATCTTTTTGTTATTTTGTTTGTCTTGCTATTTTATGAACACACTACTTTGTTTCTTTATGCGATATAAAATATTTTAATTTATGCTTTTATTTGTAAACTAAACGTTGTATATAATTCATCTGATTGAACATTTATATCAATATCAAGGATCTCTGCAATTCTTTTTACAATTGATAAACCCACACCATGTCCACTTAAATTTTGACCTGTTTTATCACGGTAAAACAAATCAAATATTTTTTCTAATTCATCATCTTCAATTTTAGGACCCGCATTACGAATATCAATATATATTTTATCCGTTTTTCTTGTGTTAATCGTTAATATTGAATTATTATTAGCGTATTTTATGGCATTATCTATGATATTTCGTAACATCAAATAGGTTAACTCTTTATTGCTAGTCGTAGAAAAATGCTCTAAATTTAAATCAAGTTCAATATTTTTTTCTTCCCAATTCATTTGCATACTTTGAATGATGAGTCTAATTTGTTCATTAATAGAATATGTTTCATTTTTAATAATCATGCCTTCCCGTTCAAGCATCGCAAATTCTAAGATATTTTGGGCAAGTTGTGATAAATCACTACTTTGTCTACCGATAATTTGAGCATATTGCTTAACCTCGTTCATATCATCAGTATTCTCAATTAATTCTGCATAACCTTTAATTACGCTAATTGGTGTTTTAAACTCATGCGCATAATTTTTCATAAATGACTGACTCACATATTGATTGTTTCTAAGAGCATCCGTCATCACATTAAAATGATGACTTAATTGTGATATTTCATCATAACCTTTTTCTTCAATATGAATATTAAACTCCCCTTGTGATATTTTTTGTGTTGCATGCGATACATAAGTAATCCGTCTAATAATAAAGTAGTTAAACCAAAAAAATGAAGCGATAAGCGTAATTGATCCAGTGATGATCATACCAATAAAAAATACATTTTCATGATTATAATAATCTATAAAAGAAATACCAAATAAACTTAAAACAACCCTAGGTATAAAAACCGATAAAAAAGTAATTAAAAACATTGATAAAAACATTTTAACATAGAGCTTTTTCATTTTATTACCGCCTTATAACCTAATCCTCTTACCGTTACAATCTCAAAGTCAATGTCTGGAACAGCATCTCTAATACATTTAATATGGGTATCGACTGTCCGTTCATATGATTCTGAATCATAACCCCAAATTTCATTCATTAATTGTTCTCTAGTAAATATTTTATTCGGATACGATAATAATTTAAAAAGTAATTGAAACTCTTTTGTTGTTAAATTAATTGGCATATCATTATTCATACATGATAAGTTTTCTTCATTTAAGACAAGGTGTTCAAATCTTATTTCTTTATTTTTTGTAATATCATAACGTCTTAGTAATGCATTAATTCTTAAATACATT